>JASLEN010000371.1 GCA_030151105.1 Dysgonomonas sp. | reverse complement strand
TTTGTCAGATGTTTTTTTCGATAAATCGTTAATTAAAAATACACCTTTGAATATTTTGCTGAGTTCATCTAACAACTTGTCAACTTTTTGAGTAAGCTCCTCACGTTGCGCATCGCTTATTTCTAGGCGTTGAACAACATTCATGTGTTGTTCTATTATTTCGTCAAACTCACGAGCATAAGAATGATCTCCATTTGCAGCCAAATTGGAGGTGAGTAAGAGTTTGTCGGTGATGCCTTTAAAAGCAGAAACAACGACTACAACAGGTTCATTGACAGAACCCAGAATTTTCTTAACATTGAGAATGTTAGCGGCAGAACCTACGGACGTTCCGCCAAACTTCATTACTTTCATTTATTTTCGTGTATTTTAAATTTTACTCTTTATCAATTTTCTCCGTTTGGAATATCTATAATCATTTCGTTACGATATCTTTCTAGTGACGCTCCAATTGGTTTTATTTCATCATACGTGATAGCACTTCTGTCGAGACTTCTCTTCATGCGCATTTTGTTGCCCATGATGTCATTGATGGCAATAGAAAGCAGACGTTCTTGAATGTCTCCCAAGTCATGTACTGGTTCTGCGATGAACCCTATTTCAGAAGTTTCTCCTCCTATAGTTGGAGGAAAACCATCACTATAATCATTATCGGCAGTGGATGTAGCCTTGCTATTGTAGGATACTGATGAGAGTGGATGTAAGACCCATTTGTTGTCTTTATTCGTTTCATCCTCAATTGGATATGATTCCATATTCTTGCCTGTTGTTTTTTCTCCTACAACTTCTACTTGTATGTAGGCACGTAGCCCGTTTATTATTTGCTCGCTAGCAGATGCTGTATATTTACTCGTAATCACATAGAGGCGTTTCATGTTTAGCCTTGGAATAGGAGCTTTTGTGCCTCCTCTTCTGCCTTCGCTAACATAGTCTTGAAAATACTCATGCACCCACTCATCGTAATTGCTGTATTTTCTGATGTCTGCGTCAAAGTCTGTATTGTAAGAACGTTTGGTGTAAATCATTTTCTTCGCAGTGTCTCTATTGGGAACTATAGCACTGGCTATGTAATTGCCACTCAGTACTCGTCCACCTCCATTGTACCTGAGGTCTAGAATAAGTTCATCAACTTTTCCTTCAAATGATTTTAGTACATCATTCATTTCTATAGCATATTCTATAGAGGCGTCTGTCTCACCATTTGTGAAACGATTGTAAACGATGTATCCAACTTTTTTAGTCCCTACTTGTAGAATCTTGCTAAGAAGAATAGGACTTTCATAATAGCTACTTACTTGAATCTCTAACTTCTCCATTTTTTGCTTGATAGGGTCATAATATTCGAGTTTGTAGCTAGGCTTTCCAGAGTATAGAATAGAACCAAAATTATCAGCATTCACCTTTGTGTTATTTACACTATGAATCCAATGTCCTCTTTTCACACCTTGTTTCTCGGCATCAGTTCCTTTTTTGACGTAGGTCACTAATAGTGTAATTTCTCCAGTTCTAATATCTTGGTAAGCTGCAAACTCAAATCCTATATCGTTTTTGGGTTTAGCTGTGTCGGCAGTTCTTGCCCAGAAGATTTGCCCATCATTTTCTATATAAGAAAAGCGATCTCCTTTCGGCTGTTTATAGCGATAGAGAGAACTATAAAAGAAATCATTAGGTTCATCATTTAGATTCAATTGGCTGATTGATGGTAGTTCGTGATTCCAATAATATCTGAAAGACATCTCTTTGTGTATCCATTCATTGATTGATGCGTTCTCATTATTTGTTGTTCCCTTACCTTTTTCTTTAGGATCAGTTTCATAATTTTTGTCAGAACAGGCTGCAAAAATGAATACGATAGAAAGCAATAATGTAAGTAGTTTGACTTTATTTTCTTTCATATTGATAGTATTGAATGATTATTATATAAAAAGTGAATGTAGTTGTTTCTTGAAAAATTACAAAAGTAATTCTCCTTTTCCTTGTCTTGTTATCTCTATTTCTGCTCCACTACAATCAATGATGGTAGAACCCTCTATTCCTCCAAAACCGCCATCTATCACTATATCAACGTCTTTTTCGTAGCGCTCGTGAATCAATTCGGGGTCAGTAGTATATTCTACAACTTCGTCATCATCTTTGACGGATGTTGTCATTATAGGATTGCCCAGTTCTCTGACTAAGGTTCTAACTATGTTGTTGTCTGGCACACGAATACCTACTGTTTTTCTATTCTTATAGATTTTAGGTAGGGTAGATGTAGTGTTGAGGATGAATGTAAACGGACCAGGAAGATTCCTTTTCATCAGTTTAAATGTGTCGTTATTCACTTTCACATATTCACTTATATCGCTCAAATCGTAGCAAATAATGGATAGGTTTGCCTTGTTCGGATTGATTCCTTTCAACTTGCAAACTTCCTCTACTGCTCTCACATTCAAGGCATCGCAACCGATGGCATATACTGTGTCTGTTGGGTAAATGACCAATCCTCCATTCTTTAAGATTTCTACAATTTTAGAAATCTCTTTTTCGTTCGGATTTTCGTCGTATAATTTTATTATCATAATCTTTTATATATCTGGTATAAGTAAAATTACTTATCTATCTTTTAACAACCTAATGCCTTTCCAAGTTTCCAATGCCCAATCTATGTCTTCTTCATGATCGAAATAGAACATGGATTGTATGACTTCTTGTTCATAGAAAGAGAAACCGCAAATCAAATTATAGGCTCTTCCTTCATGCTCTTCTTTGATTTGATAGCCTATGCGAGCGATTTTGGAATCAGATAAGTCAACCTCTTGTATAGTCTCAGACTTGCTCTGATCTCGTTCTGTTATATCTTTTTTGTATCGTTGTAAAGTTTCTTGGGGAGTACTTTTTTCATCTACCCAAACATTAATTCTTACTGTTTTGTCGCCTGTGGTGTACATCAAGCATCCATCATCCTCTACACGTCGAATAAATAGATTATTGATGTCTAGTATCCAGTTTTCTGTCATTCGATGTGTGCTAATGTAATCATTTTCGAGAGGGTAGTCCAATACTTCACTCCACATCTTTTCCTCTTCATCGTATTCAAATACAGATCCAATCCAACCTCTTAATAATACGTCAGCCAATTCAGTGTCAGGATATGCTTTGAGTAAAGACTTAACATCATACACTCCAAAATTATCTGCATCTTCGGTATATTCGTCGGACTCGAAGCCCGAGAATATTACCCATCCACTATCTTGCTCGTTTCTGGGTTTATCCTTCAATATAAAGCGAGGGGGCATTCCTTCGTTCATCACTTGTTTCGTAATAACGAGTGCTCCGATGGCTGGAAAGTTTTCTATTTGTATTGCTGTTAACTCTGTATTTTTCATAAATGGCTATAAACAAAAAACAGCTATTGGATTTTTTCATTCCAACAGCTGTTTCTTTAATTTTTATTCTTTGCTAGAATTACTTTTTCTCTATATAGTCTTCAACAATAGCTTGGGTAAGTCCCATGTTTGAGAAGCCGCCATCGTGGAACAAGTTTTGCATCGTCACTTTTTTCGTGAAGTCAGAGAACATCACAATACAGTAGTCAGCGCACTCGTCAGCAGATGCGTTACCAAGAGGAGACATTTTTTCTGCAAAGTCCAAGAATGCAGTCATTCCTGAAATTCCTTCTCCAGCTGTTGTTGGAGTAGGTGATTGTGAAATAGTGTTCACACGCACTTTTTTATCTTTTCCATATACATATCCAAAGCTACGTCCGTATGACTCTAACAATGCTTTAGCATCAGCCATATCGTTGTATCCTGTAAATGTACGTTGAGCAGCAATATGAGTTAGAGCAACAATAGAACCTTCTTCTGCAATAGCATCCATTTTCTTAGCTACTTGCATCATTTTGTGGAATGATGTAGCAGATACGTCTAGTGTTTTGCCTAGGTTTGCATAGTTGATGTCATCATAAGGGATGTTTTTGCGTACGTTAGGCGACATTCCAATAGAGTGCAATACGAAGTCGATTTTGCCACCTAGTGCTTCCATCGATTGTGTAAATACTGCTTCTAGTTCTTCAACACTTGTTGCATCAGCAGGGATTACAGTAGCTCCTAGTTTTTCTCCTAGTTCGTTTACTCCACCCATTCTCAAAGCCATAGCTGTATTAGATAGGGTGATTTTAGCACCTTGCTCTACAGCTTTTACAGCCACTTTCCATGCGATAGATTTGTCGTTTAGAGCTCCAAAGATAATTCCTCTTTTGCCTTTCAATAAATTATTACTCATGTTGTATCTTATTTTATAAATATTCGTTCTTTTTCAAAAGCAACTTGTAGCACAAAAATAACAAATTTGTGCAACATACTATCAAAATCTAATTTTATTTATCGAAAGTAGTATTTTTTGTAACTAAATATTTCCAGAAACTAAAGTGTTTTCGTTGTTTCAGATACTCTAGCTTGTGGTGATTGCTGTAGGCTTCTCTTTCAAATGAAATGTTATAGTAGGCTGTTTTAGGGTTGCGATATTGTATGAGCTTGATTATCCATTCTATAACGTAGAATATATAAAAAGGGATAAAGAGTAATTCTCTAATTTGTGCGGTGTGAATAGCCTCATGATTAATGATATATCTGTCGATGGGAGCTTGTTCACTTCGAGCAAAAATGACTCCAAATAGATTAATTGCAGTGAATCCTTTGGGTGGTAGTATTTTATTATATATAATTTTCATTATCTTTACAATGAGATTTAGAACTTTAAGACAGCAAAATACAAAATAAAGAATTATTACAATGGAAGAAATGGGATTTGCAATAGATATTCCAGGCACGCTTTTGATGGGATTTGCCATAACTGTTGTGTTATGTGTGCTTATTTACTGGAAATTATCTAAAGTTACCGATAAGCTAAATAATACTTATTCGGAAGTGGATGATATGGCAGAAAGAGTTAAAAGATTGGAGCAAACAATAGATAGACTCCAACATAGAAACAATAATAACAATAGTTTTTGATGATTCTTTTGTTATACTTTGAATATCAACAGGCTTGAAAAACAAGTTTAGAATATGTTGAAAACAATAAAGTCATATATGATGCCTATAGCAATGCTTATAGGCTTCATTTTTTATAAGCAAGTGTCAATGCTTGCTTTCATCACACCTTTTCTTATTGGCTTGATGTTGTTTTTTACTTATTGTAATGTCTCGTTTGAGAGGATTCGTTTCTCTAAATTTCATTACATTCTTCTAGGAGTTCAGTTGGTAGGTAGTGCTCTTTTGTATTGCATTTTTCTTCCATTCGATGAGGTCTTGGCGCAAGGAGCTATGATATGTATGCTTGCACCTACGGCTACAGCTGCACCAGTGATAGCAGGAATGTTAGGTGGAAACGTGGAGAGTTTGGCGGCTTATAGTTTACTCTGCAACTTGGTGATTGCTGTTGTGGCACCCATCAGTTTCGCTCTAACGGGTACTGTTGATGCTGCTTCATTTGGACATTCTGTCTTAATTATAGGGGAGAAGGTGTTTGTATTGCTGATTTTCCCTTTTGTGTTGGCGTTTCTTCTGTATAAGATTTTTCCTCAGATACATGAAAAGGTGAAGCAGTTGAAAGCTATATCTTTTTATCTTTGGTCTTTTGCTCTCATCATTATTACTGGCAATACGGTTCAGTTTGTGGTAAATCAGGCAACAAATTACTTTATTGAAATAGGTTTGGCTATTATTGCTCTAGTTACTTGTGTATTACAATTTGTAGCAGGGCGATATGTGGGGCGTAAGTATGGTAATGTAGTTTCGGGAGGACAAGGATTAGGACAAAAAAATACAATCTTAGCCATTTGGATGGCGCAGACCTATCTCAATCCTATTTCGTCAGTGGCTCCAGGAGCGTATGTTCTGTGGCAAAACATGGTAAACTCATTTCAAGTGTGGAGAGCTTCTAGAAGAGGAACCATTGTGAATTAGTTCTCTTCTTTTTTTATCAAATTGTCTGCATCCTCAAGCAGAATCATGTGCTTCAGATATTCATACTCTAGTTCGAAACATTCGCTAAATACTCCGTCCTCAAATTCTTGATCGATTTGTCTAACCGACCAGAATTTTCCGGTCATCTTTTCGGTTCTCGAAATCATGCTCTCATCTTCTATTTCTACGGTGAAGAGAAATATGAGACGTTTTGTTAATTCATTTTCGAAGACATATTGTACTACAAATTTAGGTTCAGTATCAATATCAGTATCTAATACTCTTTTTATACTGTTGTGAGCTGCGGTGCTAACTTCGTGTTTGAACAACATATATTTTTCGAAGGGATGATCTAGTTTTCCTGGATCAAGGAGGTTTTCAATAGCTCGCTCTTGGATATATACCTTCTGGTTACAAACAAGTGCAATACGAACTACTGGATGTAAGAATTTGTTTTTTAATGTCCTAGAGACCGCTTTAGCTATTTTACCAGTAACTTCACCTTTCTCTGTTACAATCGGTAGCCATTCTTCCTCATGTAGTTTGCGGATGATGTATTTACTTTTAAAAATTTGATAAATGAATAGTCCTATTATTATAAGGGATGGTATGATTGCATAAATATATAAGTCGATGGTGGGATATATGCGTCCTCCAATTAACTGTTTATATGTCAATATAACGAATACGTGGGCTGTGAGTACATATTTGAGAATAGCTGATGTGAAGAAGAAATCATCAAGTAGAACTTTTTCGAGAAAGGTTCTTTTCTTGAAAAGTCTAGCCTTAAGTGGCATTTTTCCGAAGCGGAATATCATCAATTGCACAACTATAGCAACTTCGCCAGCTAATAAGTAGGTGTATTTGTTGTCTATCCATTTATGGCCAACTAGCCACAGTATAGCAATGATGGTGAGAGCAACGAGGGTTATATAAAAAGTCAGCCCATATATTTTACTATTGAAGTACTTACGTAGAGTGAATTCACCTAGCAGAGTTGTTGCAATGGCAATACTGAAGGCATACGGGTCAGGTAGTAAGTGAGTCTGTAGGATAATATACACAACAAAAGGTAATATACCTATTATCGGATTGGTCAAGTATTTTTTAATTCCTTTCGATAGCATTTTACTATATAAGTCCTCCCTGAACTATTTTATTACCTAATCAACTATAAAGTCTGTTGTTAATTCTTTCTTTATAGTTGGTTCTCAGATTGTTTTTACTTTTATGACAAAGAACACTCGAATCGGGAGTATTGGTTCGGGATCGAGACTTTGTGTCAAACAAATATTATAACAAAGTTCCTCGAATTTTGTTCATGCATGTTTTGAAAAATGTAACAATCGTAAAGAATGTGCTCTAAAAATGAAACTTTGGGGTTTTTATTGTTGTTTAAATGTAAAAAACTTATTGAAGGCAAATTGCATCATTGCTACAATTCCTGTGGCTAATAGTTTTCCAAACATATCTGAGAGTCCTAAGTGTTCTATGAAGAGTGTAAGTAGGGTGGTGCTGATTACTAGACCAATGCTAGCTATTCCGAAGAATGAAAGAAAGCGCTTGAGCTTATTATTAGTTACTTTGAAAGTAAAATAGCTATTGAGTATAAAATTGTTGATGATGGCAATGACACAGCTGATGATGTGAGATGTGCCAGTATTGATAGTCTCAAGGCTAAATAAGTTTCCTGTAAGAGTTGCTACTTGTGCTGTAAATGGATATTGAACATTCCAAAAATTATTAAGCAAAAAGAATATCGAAAACTCGATTGCAAATCCAACCCCTCCAACTATGCCATATTTCATTAACTGCTTGAATGTGTTGCTTTTTGCTAAATCTATCACTCTTTCTATCATCATGCTCATTTTTTTCAAAATTTCAGAGTTTTGTAATGTATAAACGTGTAAATAAGAGAGCAAAGGTAATCTTTTTTTTTAGCTGTGAGAATATTATATCAGCTTTTTGCTCGTTACATTTGTAACCATATATATGGTAAATCCAATAATTATTCGTTATATTTGAGATTGCTATAAATCCAAAAGTGTAAGAAAAAGAGATATGGACAACAATAAAGTAAGATTAATAGTACTTGGCTTTTCATTCAATCAAGCTCAATCTGCAACCTATGGATTAGTGTTGTCGGAAGAAGTTGGGCAAAGACGATTGATGGTAGTGGTGGGA
>JASLEN010000361.1 GCA_030151105.1 Dysgonomonas sp. | reverse complement strand
CTTATTGATAAATTAGTTTATATATAATTTTTAATTTCCGTTAACATATGACAACTAAGAAAGAAGGAGATGGAATGACAGTTAGCAATAAGACCAGAAAATCAATCATCGATATCAGTGAAGCTCTATTCAGCAAACATGGCTGGCAAAGAGTATCTATTAGTAAAATTTGTCTTGAAGCGGATGTAAGCAGAGTTATTACATTTTGAAATCTGCAGGTCTTAATGTTGGACTAGGAGGCAATATTGGAAAAAGTTTTGCTAGACAAGTGGCTCATGACAATTACGATTACTATGTTCTAGAGCTAAGTAGCTTCCAGTTAGAAAATATGTACACCTTCAAGGCTGACATTGCAATATTGTTGAATATCACGCCAGACCACTTGGATAGATACGATTACGATATGGCTAAATATGTAGCTGCCAAAATGCGCATCACACAAAATCAAACAGAGGAAGATGCACTTATTTTCTGGGAAGATGATCCTATTGTAAGCAAAGAAATAGAGAAATTAACTTCTCGTGTACAAAAATATTCGTTTGCTGAACATCAATCTGGACATGTTGCAGCCTATGCAGAAAACGAACATATTCATATAGATACAGATGATACACACTTTGTGATGGAGCAACAAGTTCTCTCGCTCACAGGAATGCACAATCTGTTCAATTCTCTAGCATCTGGCATAGCAGCCAAATTGCTAGATATTTCGGACGAAAGTTTGAGACAGTCCTTAAGCGACTTCAAAGGAGTGGAACACCGTCTGGAAAAAGTAGCAAAGGTAAAAGGAGTACAATACATAAATGACTCTAAGGCAACTAATGTCAACTCTTGTTGGTATGCTCTCAAAAGTATTCAGGGAAAAGTAATTCTTATTCTAGGCGGTACAGATAAGGGTAACGACTATACAGAAATAGAGGATTTGGTTAAACAAAAATGCAAGGCATTGGTTTATATGGGAGTGGACAACACGAAGCTACATAATTTCTTCGACAAGTCTGTATCTCAAATAGCAGATACAAATTCGATGGAAGCAGCAGTTAAGGCAGCCTACTCGTTTGCCGAAGATGGTGACACCGTTTTACTCTCTCCATGCTGTGCAAGTTTCGATTTATTCAAAAATTACGAAGATAGAGGCTCTCAATTTAAGGAGCAAGTAAGAAAACTATAAGAATGGACTTCAAGCTATTTGGACAAGCTTTTAGAGGCGATAAAATTATATGGTGTGTGTTTATAGCACTTTGCGTCATCTCACTACTCGAGGTGTTTAGTGCAACTAGTACCATTGCTTATCGTCAGCAAAACTATTGGGCTCCTGTGCTTAGACATGGGGTCTTTTTGCTGATAGGTTTTGGTGCAGTAATGTTTATTCAACGCATACCGCCACGCATTTTTGGCATCTTTGTACCTGCGCTATTTGTTTCTGCCATATTGCTTGTTTTCACCATGTCATTAGGCGAGAGTGTCAATGGAGCACAACGGTGGTTGGGTATAGGGGCATTCACTATACAACCCTCCGAATTTGCGAAAATTTCTGCCATAGGAGCAGTTGCTTTCTTCTTGAGCAAAATGAATGACAAAAATAAAGACATCGTCTTCCGAATCATGATTTGGGGACTTGTTGGCATCTGTGCGCTTATAGTCTTAGACAATCTTTCAACAGCTTTACTTCTATTTGTAGTTTGTTTCTTAATGATGTATATAGGTCAGGTAGAAATAAAAAAGTTGGCAAAAGTAGTTCTAATAGGAGCGGCAGCAGCGGCAATATTAGTTACCTTCCTTATGATATTACCCGATGAATCGGTTGATAAGTTTGGACGTATTGGAACTTGGAAAGCACGTTTCGAAAGACATGCCGACCAAGATGAAGAAATAGAGTTTAGTGCAGATACATACAGAATAACAGATGAGAATCTACAAGTTAGCAATGCTAAGATAGCTATAGCCAATGGAGGTCTTATTGGGCTCCCTGGAAGTGGGGTTCAACGAGATTTCCTTCCACAAGCTTATTCCGATTTCATATTTGCAATAATTTTGGAAGAAATGGGACTAGCTGGAGGTCTGGCTGTCATATTATTGTACGTCGTACTTATGATAAGGTGTGGAATTCTGGCTAAAAACTCTCCTAAGAAATTCCCTAAATACCTGATACTTGGTTGTGGGCTTATGCTCACCCTTCAGGCACTTATAAACATGGCAGTAGCTGTGAATATGATCCCGGTAACGGGACAACCTCTACCGTTGATTAGTAGAGGGGGAACATCTACCATCATCACCTGTGTATATTTTGGAGTTATATTAGCTTGTTCGTCCAAGCAAAATGTAACAGAACATGCAGAGGTGGATGAGAGCATTGCGAATGTCGATTTTGGCATCGCAGAAAATGAATAAAACAGATAAGAATGAGTAAGATAAAAGTAGTCATTAGTGGTGGAGGAACAGGAGGACACATCTTTCCTGCCATTGCCATTGCAAATGCCATCAAGGAAAGACATCCTGAGGCTGACATACTATTTGTAGGTGCTAATGACCGTATGGAAATGAAAAAAGTTCCAGAGGCAGGTTATAAGATTGTTGGGTTAGATGTGGCTGGATTTAATAGAAAGCAGCTATGGAAGAATGTATCTGTACTTTTGAGATTGTTCAAATCAATGAAGCATGCTAAACGAGTACTCAAACAATTCAATCCAGATATAGCAATCGGTGTGGGTGGATATGCTAGTGGACCGACCCTCAAACGTGCCAACTCACTCGGAATACCTACACTCTTGCAGGAACAAAATTCTTATGCTGGGGTGACTAATAAGCTATTGGCTAAAGAAGCCTCTGCTATTTGTGTAGCGTATGATGGTATGGAGAAGTTTTTTCCTGCGTCTAAAATAGTAATGACAGGAAATCCTTGCAGACAAGACCTATTGAATGAAGCAATAACAAGGGAGGAAGCTTCTGAACACTTTGGCTTAGACCCCAAGAAAAAAACCGTCCTAGTAGTAGGTGGGAGCTTGGGAGCAAAGACAATCAATCAAGCTATGTTCAATAGTCTTGAACTATTTGGGGAACATGATATACAAGTAATTTGGCAATGTGGGGGAAGCTATTTATTCGACCTAAATGTAGAGCTAACTCATAAAAAAGAAATATCAACTGTTCGAATTTTAGATTTCATTAGCAGAATGGATTATGCGTACAAAGCAGCAGATCTAGTGATTTCAAGAGCTGGTGCAAGCTCTATTTCTGAATTATGCTTATTGGGGAAACCAACCATCTTGATTCCATCGCCAAATGTAGCTGAAGATCATCAAACACAAAATGCACTATCGTTAGTAAAGAAAGAAGCTGCGATAATGATTGCAGACAAGGACGCAGATTCCCTACTTGTGCAAACGGCAATAGAAACACTCTTGTCCGACAGTACACTGCAACTACTTTCACAAAACATTAGCAAATTGGCACAACACGACTCTGCCAACAGAATAGTGGACGAAGTAGAAAAAATAATAGCTAAACAAAAGAAACGTAAGTAAAATATTCTAGAGAAGATGAACAACATAGAGGCAGTATATTTTTTGGGAATAGGTGGTATTGGTATGAGCAATCTTGCTCGCTACTTTATGTCTAAAGGCAAAAAGGTAGCAGGATATGATCGTACAGAAACTCCGCTCACCAAACAATTGGTGATGGAAGGTGCGCAAATCCACTATATTGACAACATCAAATTAATCCCGATCTATTGCCTCAACAAAGAAACGACTCTTGTTGTCTATACACCTGCCATGCCGGCAGATAGTCCTGAGCTAAATTACTTGAAAGCGGAAGGATTCAATATTCAGAAAAGAGCGCAAGTACTAGGCACTATTACATTAGCAAGCAAAGGACTATGTTGTGCAGGCACTCATGCCAAGACAACTACATCAAGTATGCTAGCACATATCTTACGCCAATCGCACTTAGGATGTAATGCTTTTTTGGGAGGAATATTGAAAAACTACAATAGCAATTTGCTACTTTCCGAAACAAGCCCTTTCACCGTGATAGAAGCTGATGAGTACGATCGCTCATTCCATTGGCTACATCCATATATGGCTCTCATTACCTCGGTGGATCCAGACCACTTAGATATTTATGGAACCGAAGAAGAGTATCTGAAGAGCTTTGAGAAATTCACGACACTCATCCAAGAAGATGGAGTATTGGTGATGCGCCATGGAATCAAATTGAAACCCCAATGTAAGGAGGGTGTGAAAATATACACCTATTC
>JASLEN010000317.1 GCA_030151105.1 Dysgonomonas sp. | reverse complement strand
GGAATACGTATTGATACTCTAGATATTGAAGAGTTTAAAGTCAAGACAGGAGACAATTTATCAGCTATATTCAATAGAATGGGATTTTTTATGAGCAAAGTCGATACCATTATAAATGCATCACAGAATGTATTAGATCCTCGTAGGCTTCAAGCAGGAAAAGAGTATTTGACACTTTCGAGTAGAGATACTGCTTCGTCAATTAAATATGTGATTTTTGAAAGATCGAATGTAGAGTTTGCAATTGTAGATTTTACACAAGATTCTATTCAAGCTTATGAATTCAATAAAAAAGTTGAATTAAAAACACTCTATACAGAAGGTACTATTCAATCTAACCTTTGGAATTCGATAGCAGAAAATGGTGGTGACCCATTACTTTCTCTAAAATTAAGTGATATTTATGCGTGGCAGATTGATTTCTTTGATGTGAAGAAAGGAGACTCTTATAAAGTCTTGTACGATGTTGCCTATGTAGATGATTCTATACCTTTATTTATAAGTGATATTCAGACAGCTATTTTTACTCATCAAGATAAGAACTATACAGCTATTCCATTTGAACAAGATAGTATAAAAGAGTATTTTGACGAAGAAGGAAATAGTTTGAGAAAAGCCTTTTTGAAGGCTCCTCTAAACTTTAGTAGAATTTCTTCGCGTTTTACGAATGCGAGATATCATCCAGTTCTTAAACGTTATAGAGCACATCATGGAGTTGATTATGCTGCTCCTACAGGAACGCCTGTGCGTACAATTGGAGATGGTGTTGTTACTGCTAAAGCTTACCAGAAAAATGGAGCTGGATATTACCTTAAGATTAAGCATAACTCAACTTACACAACATCTTATATGCATCTGAGTAAATTTGTTAAAGGAATAGAAGTAGGTAAACGAGTGCAACAAGGAGATGTGATTGCTTATGTAGGTTCGACAGGGCTATCTACAGGCCCTCATCTCGATTTTAGAGTTCATAAAAATGGCGTTCCTATTGACCCTCTAAAAATGGAATCGCCGCCATCGTTACCTATCAAACCTGAACTGATAGTCCAATTTAAAGAGTATGTCATTAAATCTTTGGAGAATATGGAGAACAAAAGTGAAACATATAAAGCGAAATAAATAATATAGGCTTGAGATATTTCTCAAGCCTATATTATTTCAAAGTAGTCTATTTTACTATTGATTGTCAATCAGCAATTTACTATCTGAGTGAAATATCTCATATTTTTAAATAATTCGCTTTGTTTTTCAAATAATCATATTATCTTTGGTAGATAATCATATTGTTACAGAGTTAATCTAATACAAAAGTGTGTAGATTAATATCTTTTATTTTACAGAACTTATTATAATTGAAGGCAATGAATTCAATATCAACTAAGATTAAAGTCGCTGCATTAGTTGGACTTGCAACTTTGGTGAGTATTGCACTTTATGTAAAAGCAGATAAAATGGCTGAAGACGCTAGTCTTGATAGCTCCTATTCTGTTTATGCTGGTGCTACTACTAATTTGAATGCAGTAATGAAAGCTCAACCTAGAGCTAATGAGTACACATCCTCTGAGTATATGTCTAAAATGGCGCCTGATGCTTCGCAAGCTTCAGAGTATTTGGCTTTATACGAGTACGATTCCGATCAAGACAATTCAGGTGCATATCGCAGAAGAACTGCTCCAACGATGCATCAAAGCGAAATCAAAGATGGAGATCCTGTACCTGTAAGAAGTGTAAGACAGAATAAAACGACACATTGGAATGATGATTCTGAATTTACATATGGAATCAGATCTGCAGTAGTGCAAAGCGATACTCTTAAAGAAGAAGAGCAGGCAGAAGACCCAAGACTTCATATAGAGACAAATGCTAAAAGACGAATTGTCAGTGCAGATGGTTATTCTAGAGATTATTCTAGAGTTGTTAGAAATGCAGAGATGAATGATGATGCATATCAAGTAAGAGAAGATATGCCTTATGAAAGAAGAGCTGTAAATGAAGGTTATGCGATAGCACGTGCTCCTCAGTCGAATACACCAACAAACGATGATGCATATGCTAGACGTAAAGCTCCAATGGGGACAAATTCAGCTCCTGTTTTAGATGGTGCAGGCAGTACGAAATATGCTGAGACTTCTCCATCTTACCAAGGCTATGCAGTCAAAACTGTAGCTCCTAAACAAACTGCAAGTTTATCGCAATATGATAATGCTAAGGATAATGATAAAGCTTATGGAGGTTATGCTGTGAGATCAAGCAACCAAGGAGGAACTTCATCTACTACTGCAGGCGCGCCTATAGATGGCTATGCTAGAAGAAAAGCACCTACAATGGGAACGAATACTGCACCTGTTAAAGATTATTATGCAAATAACACACCTCAAGAAACTCATGGAGGCTATGCAGTTAAAACACCAGGTAAGAATCAAGCTGCTGCTCCTAAAGTTACCCGTGAATATGCTCAGTCTAGTTCTCAAGGAACTTATGGAGGATACGCAGTGAGGTCTGGCAATCAAGATGCAAATAGTAAACCTGCATCTAGAAACTTGAATGCATCAGTTGATGGTTATGCTAGACGCAAAGCACCGAGTATGGGTGGCTCGACTAATATTGCACAATACGAAAATGCTTCTAAGAATGACTATGCATACAAATCTTCTCCTTCAACAAATAATGATGACAACTATGGAGGCTATGCAGTAAAGACACCAGGGAAGCAGTCAACACCTTCACCTCGTCGTGAATATGCGCAAAGCAGCTCAAATGATAGTTATGGAGGTTATGCTGTGAAAACTCCAGGAAAAAACAATAGAACAATTCGAGAAGTTGCGTCTACAACTCCTACTCGCAGACAGACTGCTAGTGTTAGAGGCGGTGTGCCAGCTAGTACAGGGTTGAAAATGTATGGAAGTAGAGGAGAACGTTTAGCGACTAGTACTTCGCAACTAAATAGGACTGTAATTGTAATGCCTAAACGTGGAAGATCAATTCAAGGAACAGTTGTTCAGGATGATCCAGGAAGAAACATCATCGTACAATCTACAACAGGTGTACAATCGACTTATAGATATGGAGAAATTGATGCTGTAGTAAATCTATAATTTACAAAATTATAAATAGAAAGGTGTTGATATTAAATATCAGCACCTTTTTTATTTGGCAATGCAATAAATAGTCCGAAATAATGTTGTATATTAGAGAACTACTTTTAGAACAAAGTCGAATAACCAAACTTAAAGTCCATCATGAGAAAGATAAACAAACTATTAATCATGGCTTTGTGTATTATTTTTCACATTGCTTACACTTCATGTTCTGATGATGAAACCTTTGAACATGAAGAGAGGTTTACAACTACTTTTAGAGTTTATGAATGTAATGAAGACTTTATTGAACAACATTCTGCTTCTTCCAGATATGTATCAGAGGATGCCATAATTACAATATGGAAACTTAATGACAATAATGGATATGATGTGGTCAAACAGTTGAGAACAGGTCTTGATGGTACAGCTAAGTATTGGCATGATGATGAAATTATTTTCTATACTGTAGAAAAAGAAATCTTGCAAAACGAGGAAAAAGTAGTAAAAAGTAATCTCGTTTTATTGAATTTGAAAGACGAAGACAAAAGGTTTGTAAGTGCTGCCAAATTTCAAATAGATGGTATTATAACTTCACAAGACGATATTGAATCCTCTCCTACATTTAACTTTGGGGTAGATAAAGATGATTATGCACCTAAAGTTGGAGCTTTAAAATTTAAGGATATAAATGGAGATGCTTATATAGATGTAGAAGATTCTATTTCGAAATCGATGGTTGATGTATTTTGGCATGATGGAGAAGAAATTGTGTACATTGCAACCTCTAAATAAATAATAACCCAATAGATAATGTGTCCTCGCAATAAATATATTTTGTGAGGACACATTATTTTTATAGCTTGCAAGAAATTTCAACAAACAAAACTATGTTTATACCATCTATAGGTACAAAAAATCATCAACAAAGAATTGCTTGGGTAATTAAGCAATTAGAAGCTTTACCCAAGGGAGCAAGAGTATTGGATGCTGGTGCAGGAACACAACAATTCAGAAAGTATGCGAAGCATCTTGATTATGTAGCTCAAGACTTTGCCGCATATATTCCATCAGATGCAGAAAGTGGTCTCCAAAATGATAAATGGGACTATGGAGAACTAGATATTATTTCAGACATAACTAAAATTCCAGAAGAGGATGGTAGCTTTGATGCTATTTTATGTTCTGAAGTACTGGAGCATCTGCCCCACCCTAACTTAGCGCTAAAAGAGTTTTCTAGATTGCTTAAAAAAGATGGAATATTACTAATCACTGCCCCATTTTGCTCATTAACACATCAAGCTCCTTATTTTTTTGCAACAGGATTCAGTCAGTTTTATTACAATGATATATTGCTCGAAAATAACTTCTCGTCAGTAGAGTTAGAAGCTAATGGATCATTCTTTCAATATTTAGCTCAAGAAGCTAGAAGGTTGAATAGCGTATCCAAGACCTATACAAACAAAGGATTGAATTGGTATCAAAAAATAGTCACTGGTCTATTCCTACGAGTTTTAAATAGGCAAAATAAAAAAGATAAAGGATCAAATGAGCTCCTAGCCTTTGGCTATTTTGTGAAGGCAATAAAGAATTAAGTTTCTATAAGCTGTAACAAAAGTATAGTTGAAAGCATCTTATAGATAGAGTAGCAATTAAAGCGTTAAAAGTTACTTTTATACTATATTATTTTTGATAGAAAAGCTTCGATTCCATTTGTGATATCGGAGCTTTTTTGTTATTCGCAACTACAAAGATTATGAATAACTTATAAAAGTTTTATCTTTGAGATATTGAATATTAATTAAAATTATACATGAAAAGAATAGCCCTTTCTGCCTTAATATTTACGTTCTCTCTTTTAAGTTTTTCACAAGATAGAGATACTAAACTAAGAGGCTTTCATAAAAGCATAGATTCACAAATAGATATACGTCAAGAGAAAGCTCCTCGTATAGGTATTTCTTCATCTAATTATAATACGGGTGCGTCTGTCTCAGAAAGCTATATTAAATCAGTTTTGAAAGCTGGTGGAGAACTCATAATTATTCCACCAATAACTGATGTATTGTCACTGCGAAGCATAGTCCAAGAATTAGATGGTCTTGTATTGATTGGAGGTGTGGATTTTAATCCAAGCTATTATAATGAAAAGGCTATAGAGAAGCTCGGAGAAGTAGATTCTATACGAGATATATCCGATCTTACGCTTATCAAATTGGCTACCGATTGGAATGTGCCAATTCTTGGTATTTGCAGAGGCGAACAAGGTTTGAATGTCGCTTTTGGAGGAACTCTATATCAAGATATTCCATCACAATTGAGCACCATAATTAATCATAGCCAAGAAGAAAAAGGTTATATAGGGACTCATACTGTTAATATCGAACCAAATTCAAGGCTCGCTAAAATTCTGGGAACTACTAGTATTCAAACAAATTCGTTTCATCATCAAGCCGTAAAAGATGTAGCTCCTTATTTTAAAGCAGTAGCACATAGTGAGGATGGTGTTGTAGAAGCTATAGAAGCCTACCCTCATCGAAATATTATGGCTGTGCAATGGCATCCCGAAATTCACACAGCACATGGTGATACTATAATGTTAAAACTTTTTCAAAACTTGCTAAATGATGCTACAACTTATAAGAAGGCTAAAGAGTTACATAAAAGCATATTATCTATCGATTCTCATGCCGATACGCCCCTAAATTACAGAAAGCACGATGGCTATAATTTTGCATCGCGAGATAGTAGTTTAGTAGATCTACCTAAAATGCAAGAAGGCAGACTTGATGCTATCTTTATGGCAGCATATACTGGACAGGGAGAACGAGATGCTAAATCGTCGGAAAAGGCAGTAGAATATATTTCGGCGATGGTGAAGAATGTTATTTTACAAGCTACTATACATGCTGATCTTTGTGGAATAGCAACCACTAAAGAGGATATTATTCGGTTGAAAGCAGAAGGTAAAAAGGCTCTTTTTATAGGAGTGGAGAATGGCTATGCAATAGGTAAGGATATAAATAATTTGAAGATGTATTATGATATGGGAGTGCGTTATATGACCCTATGTCATACAAAAGACAATGATATTTGCGATACATCTAGCCAGACAGAAAACGAATGGGGAGGACTGAGCCCTTTTGGGAAAAGGGTCGTAAAAGAGATGAATAAATTGGGAATGATGGTCGATGTTTCTCATGTGGGTATTAGCACTTTCAATGATGTTATTAAATTGAGTACTAAGCCGATTATTGCATCACACTCTTCGGTACGAGAACTTTGCGAACATGATCGAAACCTAACTGACGATCAGTTAAGAGCAATAGCTAAAAATGGTGGAGTGGTTCAAGTGTGTATGGTCGATTTGTTTATCAATCCTGATAATCCGAAAGCAAGTCTGGAGGATGCAATGAATCATATTGATTATGTTGTTGACATGATTGGAATAGATCATGTAGGTGTAGGTTCCGATTTTGATGGTGGTGGGCGCT
>JASLEN010000314.1 GCA_030151105.1 Dysgonomonas sp. | reverse complement strand
GCAGAAAGCACTATTGATCGTATTTTACAGAAACCAATAGAGTGGGTAATTGCTGCTAGATTAGAGAGATACTATACTAAAGAAGAAATTGTGAATATGTATCTTAACCAATTTGACTTCTTGCACAATGCAGTTGGGATTCAATCTGCTGCACAAGTATATTTCAATAAATCGCCTAAAGATTTGAAGATTGAAGAGTCAGCAATGTTGGTGGGTATGTGTAAAAATCCATCATTGTTTCAACCAACAAGACGTCCTGAAAAAACACAAGAAAGAAGAAACGTTGTACTAAGTCAAATGGTGCGTTCTAAATTCCTAACTGAAGCTCAAAAAGACTCACTAAAAGTTCTTCCTATAAAACTAGATTTCAACAAATTGGATCACAACGTTGGTCTAGCACCTTATTTCAGAGAGTATCTGAGAAAAATAATGACTGCTAAAAAACCTGAACGTGAAAATTACAGAGGATGGGAAACTGATCAATATCTGAGTGACTCTACCAACTGGGAAACTAATCCTCTCTTTGGATGGATAAACAAACCAGAAAATAAAAAACCTAACGGTAAGCCTTACTCACTAGGCTCAGATGGACTGAAAATATATACAACGATAGACTCTAGAATGCAACACTATGCAGAGCAATCTGTTAGAGAGCATTTTAGCGAAACCATACAACCAACTTTTGACAAAGAGAAGAAAGGACGTGCGTATGCGCCATATTCTTATCGTTTTGCCAACAAGGTAGATGAGTTTTTGGCAAATGCTACAAAACAGACTGATAGATATAAAAAACATAAAGCAGAAGGAAAATCGGAGAAAGAAATAGACAAAATATTCAAGTCTCCTGTGGAAATGAAAGTATTTTCGTGGAAAGGAGAAGTGGATACAATTATGACTCCTCTCGATTCTATTCGCTATCATAAGCAGTTTTTGAGAACTGGTTTTATGGCACTAGAAAACAAAACTGGATACGTAAGAGCCTATGTAGGAGATATTGACTACAATTACTTTAAGTACGACATGGTAAACCTAGGTAGAAGACAAGTAGGTTCTACATTCAAGCCGTTCTTATATACACTCGCAATGGAAGAAGGCTTTACACCATGTGACGAAATGCTACATGTGGAGCAAACCCTATACGATGAAAATGGTAAGCCATGGACACCTAGAACTTCTAGCAAGGCACGTATTGGAGAAATGGTAACAATCAAATGGGGCCTACAAACCTCCAGCAACTGGGTTACAGCATATTTGATGGGGAAAACTTCTCCATATTCTCTATTGAGACTGCTTCGTACTTTTGGGATTACAGGAAAAATTGACCCTGTGGTGGCAATGGCACTAGGAACTCCAGAAATATCGGTTGCCGAAATGGCTGGCGCATACACTGCTTTTGCCAATCATGGAATTAGATCTAACCCTATCTATGTGAACAGAATAGAAGATCAGTTTGGAAATACAATCTCAACATTTGTACCTCGCCAACAAGAAGTATTTAGTGAAACTGGATATGTAAGAATGCTAGACATGCTAAGAGCTGTAATGGATGGTGGATCAGGAGGTCGTGTCAGATTCCGTTATGATCTAAGAGCACCAATGGGTGGTAAAACAGGAACTACACAAAAGAATGCTGATGGATGGTTTATGGGCTTCACACCTCGCATTTCAACGGCAACTTGGGTAGGAGGAGAAGAACCAGATATTCACTTCGATAGAATTACAGAAGGTCAAGGAGCATCATTGGCTCTACCTATCTACGCATTATTTATGCAAAAAGTTTATGCTGACCCAACATTGGGCTATTCAAAAGAAGAGCAATTTGACCAAGTGCCTGGCATTCCTGTATGTCCTCCAAAAGCAAGAGAAGAGGAACACACATACAATCCAGCGCCTGTGATAGATGATATGTTTAATTGAGAGTTTAACGACTCATCCAGAAATCTAAATATTGTTGAGCAATATCCACCGAGTCGTGATATTGCTCAACAAATATTCTACTTTGTTGAGACAGGCTAGGCAGTCTGTCTTTATTTTTTAAGATATATTCCAAAGCATTCCAAATTCCTTCCTCAGTAGGATACACATTGATAATAGGGCGATTAGTAACATCCCCCATCAAGTCATACATTTCGGGCTCTGCACCACTCACCACCACCTTGCCTTGCGCCATTGCTTGCAAAGGATTTACCGAAGGAGAGTGAGAATACAACTGATCTACAAGCACATGAGCATGAAACATAAGTCGAGTATATTCTTCAAACGTAACAGACTGAGCAAGTAGAACCTTCACTTCATTTTTGTATTTTTGTTCAAACTCTAACAAGACTTTATATAATAAATCCGTCCCTTTATATTCTGATCTCATTTTATCAATTCCTATAAAGAAACGGACAACATCAGGCGTGCTTTCAATGGGCTTATATTTCAAATCTTGAATATGAATTGGTAAGGGAATATATTTCAATTTATCTTGATAATATGGCTCATAGGATTTATAATATTCATAGAGGCAAGCAACTATTCCATCGCACTTACTAGCAATATATTTATTTAACTTTTCACGGGATGAACCTATCCAGCGTTTTTCTAAAAGTTTATTATAATCCAAATTAGTGCTTCTGCCATCGACAAAAAATTCTGAATACTTAAATATTTTATTCTCTCTACAAGCTTTCACCCAATAATAATCATCGCCAAAAGCTCCTAGAAATATCTTTTTGTTGTTTCCTTTCAGCTTATCAAAAAAATATTTATTCGCCCCAACACTTAACGTTAAAAAGCAAGGGTTAATCAACTGTACAACATCGAATTCTTTAAAGGATTTAAACTTTTTATTTATGCTATAAAAAGCAGAAACGGTATCAATTATACCAGAGCTTTTGCGTGTCAAATCAATATCTCGTGGGTATGATTTATGCCCATCACCATCGGATGCAACGACTACCTCATGCCCTAGTTTTCTCAAACCTTCAGCAAGAGTTAGATGCAAACGACTATACTCACCGAGCAATAATATTCTCATAAGTTGGATACTGATTTGATACAAACATACTATTTAGCAAGTATATCTCAATTCTAATTTTAAGAAGATTTTCATTTTTAGCTCAAAAAAGGAGATACATAAACCACTAAATTAACTATCTTTGGGCTCAAACTCAAAAAACGACTATTATTGGGCTTTTAAGCCGTCTTACAATATATTGTTTAAATAAATATGAAAAAATACAACCTCTACAATAACCTTTTTGGTTGGTTGAGCTTTGCAATTGCAGCTATTACATACCTGATGACCATAGAACCAACGGCTAGTTTTTGGGACTGTGGCGAATTTATAGCATCAGCCTATAAATTGGAAGTGGGTCACCCTCCTGGAGCACCGTTCTTTATGTTGACTGGGAAATTCTTTACCCTATTTGCAAGCGATGTGATGCAAGTGGCAGCTATGGTAAATGCCATGTCTGCATTGTTGAGTGCATTGACAATTCTATTCCTTTTCTGGACGATTACACATCTAACAAGAAAGTTAATCCATAAGGACAACAATCAAGAGATGTCTCTTGGCGAAATGATTGTCATTCTAGGCAGTGGTCTTGTAGGTGCTTTAGCCTATACTTATACAGATACATTCTGGTTTTCGGCAGTAGAAGGTGAGGTTTATGCTTATTCTTCAATGTTCACAGCTCTAGTATTTTGGCTAATCCTAAAATGGGAAAATAGAGCAGATGAACCAGGATCTGATAAATGGTTAGTAGTTATTGCCTATACAATGGGACTTTCGATAGGAGTTCACTTATTGAACTTGCTTTGTATCCCAGCGATTGTATTGGTATATTATTTCAAGAAAAAAGAAAAAGCAGATGCAAAAGGAACATTGTTAGCTCTAGCAGGTTCGTTTGCACTCATCGTATTCTTGATGTATGGAATCATTCCTGGATTTACCAAAGTTGGAGGATGGTTTGAACTATTCTTTGTTAATAGTTTAGGGTTCTCTTACAATACAGGAGTACTACTTTATTTGATACTGCTCTTGGGAACCATTGTTTGGGGATTATATGAAACTCTGTCACCAAAAGGCGTTATGAAACGTGCTAAAATAGCACTAGTAGTATGCTTATCTTTGAGTGGAGTTGTATTTATAGGAGATAGTCCATTCTTGTGGCTACTTCTTATAGCTGGAATTATAGCAGGAGTTGTACTCTACAAAGACATTACGGCAAGAGTAATCAATACAACAATTCTTTGTTTGATGGTTATTCTTATTGGATATTCATCATTTGCCCTCATCCCAATACGATCTATTGCAAATACGCCAATGGATCAGAACTCGCCAGAACATGTATTTACTCTTGCAAAATACTTGAATAGAGAGCAATATGGAGACAGACCACTAGTTTATGGAAAAACTTATGCTTCTGAAGTAAAAAGAGATGCAACGGGAAGAGCAGTACAAAGTGGAAGTAAGAAAGATTGGGACAAAGTAATTAAGAAATCAGAGAATGAACCAGATAGATATGTTGTTGTCTCAGAAATTCCATCATACGAATTTACAAATACAACACTTCTACCTCGTATGCACTCTGACGAGGATAGACATGTTCAAGGATATAGACAATGGGCTGGAATAACTGATACAGATGTTACACCATCTTTGATTGACAACATGAAGTTCTTTTTTAGCTATCAACTAAACTTCATGTATTTTCGCTATTTCATGTGGAACTTCTCTGGACGTCAAAATGATATTCAAGGGAATGGCGAAATCAATAATGGAAACTGGATTACAGGTTTCAAATGGTTTGACGAACATGTATTGGGAAGAGGTCCACAAGACAATCTACCACCTTCGATAGCCGAAAACAAAGGACATAATGCTTTTTATGCACTACCATTCATACTTGGTATTTTAGGTATTGTTTTCCAATTGAGACGTAAAGAAAAAGGAGAGCAACAATTCTTAGTCACTTTTATGCTATTCTTTATGACAGGTATAGCTATTATTCTATATCTGAATCAGCAACCACAAGAACCTAGAGAGCGTGACTACGCTTATGCAGGATCATTCTACGCCTATTGTATATGGATAGGGCTTGGTGTTGCCTTCATTTGGGATCTCTTGAGAAAGAAATTAGGAGATACTCCTTCGGCAGCAATAGCAACTGTTTTGTGTTTGATAGTACCTATTCAAATGGGAACTCAAACATGGGATGACCATGACCGTTCTGATAGATATACAATGCGTGATTTTGGACAAAACTACCTAGTGGGGCTTCCTCAAAATAGTATTTTGTTCACAATGGGTGATAATGATACATTCCCTCTGTGGTATGCTCAGGAGGTGGAAGGATTTAGAACTGATGTACGTGTTGCAAATCTAAGCTACTTGCAGACAGACTGGTATGTAGATCAAATGAGAAGAGATGCATACGATTCGCCAGCTCTACCTATTACATGGGAAGCTGACAGATATAGTGGGCTGAAAGGATATATGGCATATATGTTCTCTAACAAAGATATGAGAAACTATACCAACAATAAGTTGGAAATGGAAGGACACAAAAACTGGATGGGTAGTATAAATTATTCTAATTACTTTGATACCAACATCTTCAAAGACGAAATGTCTCTTGACGAGGCTATGGAAATATTGAAGACTAAAGATAATTTTGTACCTCGCAGCCAATTACCTCTTAGTAATGGTTTAGTATTACCAAGTACTAAATTCGTTACGTCAATCGACACAACTAAAGTGGATTGGAAAGCATTGGGCACAAAACCATCTACTCAATTTGCTATAGATTTGAGCAACTCTAACAAAGAGTCTGTTTATCGTCAAGAAATTATGATAATGGAAATGCTCAACAATATCAGCAAAGATGATTGGAAACGTCCTATTTACTATGCAGTTACTATAGGAAGTGCTCCACTTAGTCTTCAAGGACAATCTATGCTAGAGGGCATAAATCAACGTATTGTTCCTGGACAGGTTGATCCAACGAGAGTGAACACAGAAGTAATGTTTGACAATATGGTCAACAAGTACAAATGGGGCGGAATAGAAAATCCAAAAGTATATCTGGATGAGAATAACCAAAGAATGGCTAAATCTTTCAGAGCAATGTTCCGCTTGTTGATAGATGCACTCATTATCAAAGAAGAAAATGAGAAAGCGCTACAAGCTCTAAACAGATGTATAGAAGCAATTCCTGGAAATACAGTTCCACGAGGAATGGAGTCTATTAGCTTTGTTGAAAACTATTTCGAATTGGGAGAAAATCAAAAAGGGGAAGAACTAGCTAAAGAGATTCTATATCAGACAGAAGGCTCACTACAATGGTTTGCACGTTTCAGTCAAGCAGATATGTTTACTGTAACTTATGATATTAGAGAAGCTCTTACGGCACAGTATATGATTTTGGATATTCTTCAACGCTATGATAGCAAGCTATATACTGAAACGTTCAACAAAACGAATGATTTCCTTGAGGTATTCATGCACAATCAAATACAGTTCCCTGCAAGAAATCACCCTTTGGTGATGAACTTCACAATGGCAGAAAATGCAATTACGAAGAGAATAGAGACTGATAGCGCAACAAGCATTGCAACAGGAGATAGCGACTTGATTATGCTTGAGAGAGCATACAGAATAGCACTACAATATGAGCCCAAAATAGGCGAGATGCTTAAGTACAAAGATCATATCAGAGTGCAATAAAAAATAGACAATGATGCAACTATTGCTGATTTTACTCGTCTGAGTATATAAATCAGCAATAGTTTTTTTATACAATAGCGATGCTAATAGAACAGCCTCCACGAATATACAGGGCATTATATCCTCAAACAATTTGGCGCTTGCCACTTGAAGGTCAGAAAGTAGTTTATCTTACTTTTGATGATGGACCTATTCCCGAAATTACACCTTGGGTATTAGATTTGTTGGATAAATACAGTATCAAAGCAACATTTTTTTGTGTAGGAGACAACGTTCGCAAACATCCTGAGGTATATGCTGATGTACTAAGTCGTGGACATAGAGTTGGTAATCATACATTCAATCATCTACAAGGAATAAGGACATGGACTAAAAACTTTGTTCAAAATACCGACTTGGCTCATGAATATATCGAATCCAATTTATTCCGTCCGCCTCACGGACACATGCGATTTCCTCAATATCTTGCATTGAAGAAAAAATATCAGATCATAATGTGGGATGTGGTAACAAGAGATTATAGTAAGCTAATGACTCCTACTGATGTATTCAACAATGTAAAAAAATATACTCGCAATGGTTCTATCATCGTATTCCATGACTCTTTGAAAGCAGAGATGAATATGAAAGAAGCTCTCCCACAGAGTATAGAATGGCTCATAAAAGAGGGATATTCTTTCAGAGTACTCTAAGAAATATAAAACTTACTTTTCCTTAAAAAGTAGATTCTGCACTTTAATTTGCTTATTTTTGTAGTAAACAGAACAGAAGCGAATGATAATAGAACGTCTATCCATCCTCAATTACAAAAATATTGAACAGGCTGAAATTACGCCCTCCCCAAAAGTAAACTGCTTCTTGGGCAGTAATGGTATGGGCAAAACAAATCTGTTAGATGCAATCTATTATCTATCGTTTTGCAGAAGTCATAGTAATGCTAGTGATACGCAAAATATTAAGCATGATGCCGATTTTGCAGTTATGCAAGCTTGGTATAAGCTCGAAAATAAGACTGAAGAGTTTTTCTGTAGCCTCAGACGCCGTCAAAAGAAGCAATTCAAAAGGAACAAAAAAGAATATGAGCGTTTTTCGGATCACATCGGATTGTTGCCGCTCATCATTGTTTCACCATCCGATACAGACCTCATTGTGGGAGGTAGCGAGGAAAGGCGCAAGTTTATGGATATATTCTTGTCTCAATTTGACAAAGAATACCTCCACTCTCTCATCCGATACAATAAAGCGCTAACCCAACGTAATGCTCTTCTGAAAACAGAAGGAAGAATTGATGACTCCTTGCTTGAACTATGGGACGAACAATTGGCTACTGACGGATTGATAGTCTATCAGAGAAGAAAACAGTTTATTGAAAACTTCATTCCTACTTTTCAAAAGATATATGATTTCATTTGTTCATCCAATGAGAAAGTAGAGCTAGAATATAAATCTCATTTCGACAATGGTGATTTCTTAGCCCAACTCAGAGATCGACGAAATAGAGACAAGGCTCTTGGACACACAAGTGCTGGAATTCACAGAGACGATTTGGAGATGATGATGAATGGTTATTCTATCCGAAGAGTAGGCTCACAAGGGCAAAATAAGACTTATGTGGTAGCATTGAAGCTCGCACAGTTCGATTTTTTGAAGCAAGCTACTTCAACAACTCCAATATTGCTGCTAGATGATATCTTCGACAAGCTGGATGCCTCTCGTGTGGAACAAATAATCAAGTTAGTTTTAGAAAAAAACTTTGGACAAATATTTGTAACAGACACCAATCGTCAACATTTGGACGATATTCTCTCTCATACCAATAGTGATTATCATCTCTACGAAGTAAAAGATGGCATCGTAACTGTTAAAAACACAGAGCAATGAGAAGACGAAATACGGAAAGCATAGGAGAAGTTATCCGCCAATATTTTGAGGAAAACCCTTTTATCAGACGCAAGGTAGCTGAGAGCAGAGCTGTGAGGGGATGGGGTGCATTGCTTGGAAAGAGTGCTACAAATTATACAACAAATATCTATCTAAGAAATGGTGTAATGTATATTCATCTTAGTTCATCCGTTTTGAGATCGGAACTATTGATGGCAAAAGATAGATTGATAGAAAAATTAAACGACTATGCAGGAATGCACGTTGTGGACGATATAATATTAAGATAAAAAAATATATGGAAAATAAAACTACAGAGAATCAAACATTCAAAGCAAACTTACCTATACAAATAAGATTCAACGACATAGATGCTCTAGGGCATATCAATAACAATATTTATCTAAGTTTTTTCGATTTAGGAAAAGCAGATTACTTTGACAAGATGAGAGGTTCAGCTGTAAGTTGGACAGAAGGAGCAATCGTAATTGCTCATCTCGAAATGGATTTTCTGGAGCCTACATTCTACAAAGAAAAAATAGAGGTAGAATCGAAGGTGATAAAAATAGGAGACAAAAGCGGAGAGTTTCTTCAACAACTAAGAAGCAAGACAACAGGCGCTGTTAAGTGTATCTGCAAAAGTGTTTTTGTTTATATAGATGCAGCCTCACAAAAGCCAACATCTGTACCCTATGTATGGAGAGAAGCAATTGAAAAGTTTGAGGAAGTAAAATTCTAATTATTGCAGTTTCTACAAAACAAAAAAAGCCCACTGACTCAATTGTAGTGGGCTTTTATATTTCTTCACTCGAGGGAATTATTTCTTCTTCTCATTCATTGCATCAAAAGTTGATGGATAATGAGCTTCATATAATTTTTCTCCACCTAGAAGGCGGATATAAGTTGTAAACTCTCTCGCTCCCTCTGTCAACTCTATTACACGACAACCATTCTTCCCTAAGTTATTGTAAACAGTCTTTCCTCCAGAATAGCGACCATAAGCTAGTGCTATATTATACCAAGAGCCAATGTAATCGTTATCGTGATCATGCCCAACGAATGTTCCCATCACGTCGCCTGCAGTACGCATAGCTGCAAACATACCTGTATTGATTTTTCCATTACATTCTTTCTCGTCTTTGCTTCCAAACATTTTTTCTGGTTGAGCAGCTTTCATTTCAGGATATTCTGCTAAAGGAATATGGAAGAATGCAAGAGCTGGAAAAGGTTTGCCATCATTCAGTTTTGTATATGCTGCGCTCTGTTTTCTATACCAATCCACTTGTTCGAATGAGAACCATCCGTAACCTCCTATCCCCTTCAGTTGAGAATAGGCATGAGAATCCATACAATATAGAACTGTTCCTATTTTGTCTGACTCTTTGGCTTTCACTTCCAAAACATAGTTGCCCACACCATCAATGTATTGATCTCCTTTTACAGCCAAACAGTAAGGTTTATTAGTTACATACTCCATAATCTGTGTTCGTGACATATCTGCCTCATCATCATGATTCCCAAAAACATAAGCCCAAGGCACTTTCTTTTCGATGACAGGAGCAAATAATGCATCTAACGCTTCTTTAGTTTTATCAGGATTCTGCCAAACCATATCCCCCGTAAATACTAAGAGATCAGGCTTTTCGGCATCAATTATTTCATTCAACAAGGCTGGCACAACATCTGAAGCTGGATTGCCATAAATAAAATGAGTATCAGTTATTTGAATAACTTTGAATTTTCCATTTTCGTTAAACTTCAACATCGGTTTCTGCGCATACAATATGGAAAAAGAAAATAATACGCTACATAACATTAAGTAAATGTGTTTCTTCATGAGAATATATTTAAATTTAAAAAAAGTTAGATTCTAAGATTTCAGACCAGTTTATTGTCCATACAACTATAAATGGCTGTTTACTTATTTGTCAAAATCCTCTGCATTATAAACATTTACGGGAGTAGAAAACACTGCATTTATCTTCAAACTAGGCTTATACTTAGTCGTGAAATCTGCTTTCCCCTTAATTAAATAATAATCATAAGCAGGCAGTCTTGCGATATCTCCATCATTGCCATAAATCACTTTTGAGTCTAGATTTTGACGTTCTATTTCGAACTTCATATTTATTCCTTCAAGGTAAGGAATTCCAGAATGGAAATAATAAGTTTTATCATTTTTTAAAACTTCTTTCCTCAAATCAGCACTCATAAATACATCGGGCATCAAGTCTCTAGAGATGTAAATAAAATAGCCTAGCATCAGCAACTGAACTCCCATCAATACACCAAAAAGAGTTTTCTTCCCCACCCTCCCTATTTCATCTTTAAAGGAAATAGCTATCAAAAAGACAAATAAGAACCCGTAATAGAAAAACGTTCTGAAAAATGGTATAACAGAATGTAAAATCAGGAACAGACAAGGCGTGATGATAAAAATAGCCCAAAGGATGAGAGTATTCTTATCCCGCTTATAAATTGTGAATAAACCAACAAGAGCAAAGGCAACAACCACAATATAGAACGGAACATAGAAGATATGCACCACTGTACCAAGCATAAAGCCAGGCAAGGATTTTAGAACAGCAAACCTATCTATGGTAGCCACATATTCATTACTCGTCAAGCCATCTAAGCCTGTAACTACCAACAATGGAGAATATAAGACAATCACAAGGATACCCACAAGAGCCGAATATAAAACCTGTGTTTTGAATGACTTATAATTAAAGATGAAAATAAAAATACTTAGAGACAAAAACGGATATAGATATGAGGGCATCGTAAATGCGCCTAAAGCACTACTAACAGCAAAAATAACCCAGTCACGTCTCCTATTCCCCTCCTTGAGAATGTTGAAAGCAGCATACAAACCAATGACTACAAAAAACATTACGTAAGCATAGCCTCTTGCAATATATGCATGTTGCAAATTAGTAACCACCACCGAACCTATAGCAACTACAAACAGTGCTAGATTTTCGGAATAATATTTTCTAACAAAACGATAAGCAAACACCCAAGTCAGAAGACTGACCAAAAGAACAGGAATCCGAATCTTAAATAATAAATCTAAACCAGGAATCATATTCGTTATCCCAGACAAAATTGAAGACAGAATATGATTGTTAGGAAATGGATAGAATGCCAAAGCCTCCCAAGTAGGCGGATTAATAAAAAAGAAGTAGCTCTGCGGCTCGTCTAATGTCACAGGATAAGCATACGCAAAATAGGCAGTCGCTAAAAAAGAAATCAACAAAAAGTATTTTACATTTGACTTCCTTATCATGCTCATTGTATCTGCCAGATACTTATATAAGATCGAAAATGTTTCCTTTATATGATCAACAGACTGCTTTGGTTTATAAGCAATAAGAAGGAATAGAAACACGAAGACAAGTCCTACAAATATAACGATTGGAGCTTTCTCAATTAATGAAAAGGTATATTCCCCATGATCTCGCTGAAAAACAACATTGTCAATTTGGAACCCTAAAAAAGCAGAGACACTGTCTGTACTAAAAGCAAATAGGGTAACTAGACCAACAATGATGAGCAGACCTAGCGTAGAAAATAGCACTTTCAAAGTTTTATGCATAGTAGTTTAGAATATTTGTCTTGTTTAGAATTAACAAATATACGTATTTACCAATAATTACTACCTTTGTCATACATCAAAAAGTTTATCATACATAAGCTATTGAGTTGTTTTGTATAATATTCAAACACTAAGTATCGCTTTATAATATGGTATTTAATATATACTTTTACCCATTCAATGAGTAATTCGCTAAAGAAGAGAACAGCCCAAGCAATATTCTGGAGTTTTATTGACAAGGGAGGACAACAACTGATACAACTCGTATTTGGTGTTATTCTTGCTCGCATTCTTTTTCCTAGCGAAATGGGAATATATGCTCTTCTCGCCATATTCTCTGCTATTGCCAACCTTCTACAAGAAAGTGGTTTTTCATCAGCATTGATTAGAAAAAAAGCACCTACGCAAAAAGATTATACTTCAGTATTTTACTTCAATATTTCGGTCAGTATATTTCTATACATTGCCTTTTATTTTACGACACCATCTATTGCAACGTTTTATGACAAGCCGATACTAGCTCCACTAGCTAAAGTTACATTCTTAGCTTTCGTTTTCAATGCATTTGGCATCATTCAGAATGTACATTTGGTGAAGCAGATGGACTTTAAAACCAATACTCGCATCACGCTCCTAGCTAGTTCTGTTGCAGGTATAGCAGCTATTACACTTGCATTCAAGGGATATGGAGTATGGAGTTTAGCCATACAATTGGTTCTACAAAGTGCGTTAAGAAGTATTCTGCTTTGGATATATGTGAAATGGAGACCCACTGGAGGATTTTCGTTTGCGAGCATCAAGTCGATGACCTCATACAGCATAAAATTACTTGCAACATCCTTGATGAATCATTTATGCAGAAATCTGTATTCCAACATTATAGGCAAATATTTTTCAGTATATCAAACTGGAATTTATAATTGTGCCAATAAATACAGCACCTTGCCTCAGACTGTGATAAGTGATGCTATAAAGACTGCTGCTTTTCCAGCGTTGAGCAAGATTGACAACGACATTGAATATACAAAAAAAGCATTCCGAAAGACAGTTCGCATTACGGCATTCTTGTCGTTTCCTGTAGCTACTCTGGTCATAGTTGTTGCCAAACCTGTGATTTTGCTTCTCATCACAGACAAATGGATAGATGCGGTACCACTCTTGCAAGTGTTGATGATAGGCATGGCTTTTTATCCTCTATATAATTTAGTTTCAATGCTATTGCAAACTTTAGGAAAGACAGGCTTGATATTGAGATTAGAATTCATTCGTAACTGTCTCGAACTTTCTCTCATATTTTTCACCATCCAATATGGTGTTTTTGGCTTAGTAACAGGGATAAGTGCAGTTGCAGTTCTAGCATTTTTCATGGGGATGATTTGGGCAGGGAATAGTATTAAGTACAACTTGATAGAAATACTAAAAGACGTTGTTCCCTATATACTTATATCTATCATTTCAATTATACCATTCTACTTTTCATACAAATTAGACATTACAAATATGTATGCCACAGTGGCTATCTCAAGCTTTGGGGGAGTGCTCGTATATCTTGGTATTCTTAAGTTAGCTGGCTCAGTTATACTAGACGATAGTATCGCTTTTTTGAAACAAATAATGAATAAAAAGGGCTAATATGGTGGAACTAATTTTGACAGGAGGACTAGGTAATCAGATGTTTGAGTATGCAGCAGCCAAAGCTCTTGCTTTGCAACTAAACACAGAACTGAAGATTGAACTCTATGCCTTAAATAAAGCAACAACGGGGACTAAACGAAACTTTGAGCTTGATATATTTGAAATAGATGAGCAGATTGTTTCTAAGTTCAAAAATCGTTTTTTAGTAAAAGCCTATCCAATAATAGAAAAAAACAGAGCGTTCTTCTTGAAATACTTTGGCTATTTTCGTGATGGTTCAGCCATTGTATACGCTTCAGATTTTGAAAAACTAGAAGGAAATGTGGTTTTGCATGGGCATTTTCAGAACACCAAATATTTTGAAGGATATGAGGATACAATTCGACAAAGTTTCTCCTTCAAATATCAACTAGATGATAGAAATCTAAATCTGGCAAATAAAATTAAACAGACAAACAGTATATCCATACATATCCGCCGAGGCGATTATTTAACAAATGAACAAGCTAAGAATAATTTTGCAATTTGTCCGATTGAATATTATCAAAAGGTAATTGCTAAAATTGTGAATGACATAGAAAATCCTCATTTTTATATTTTCTCTGATGACATCAATTGGGCGAAGGACAATCTACCTTTAGCTAATATTCCTGCCGATTATATCGACTGGAACACAGGAAAAGAGAGCTACAAGGATATGCAACTGATGAGTTTGTGCAAACATAACATCATAGCTAACAGCAGCTTTAGCTGGTGGTCAGCATGGTTGAATACAAATGAGAATAAAATTGTACTTGCTCCTAGTCAATGGTTTGCTAACGAAAAAAGGAATCAAGATTTAGTTCATTTTTATCCAAAAAACTGGACTATTATATAAATAAGATATGTGCAAAGTTTCTGTTTTAATGCCCGTTTATAACGCTGAAAAATATTTAGCGGAAGCTATTAACAGCATTATCTCGCAAACATTTCGAGATTGGGAACTCCTTATAATCAACGATGGATCCACAGACTCGAGCCTATCTATTATCAATAGCTTTACCGACTCTAGAATTAGGGTAATAAATAATGAGACTAATCTTGGTCTCATAAAAACGCTTAACAAGGGTATAGGGCTTTGCAAAGGTCAATACATTGCAAGAATGGACGCAGACGATATTTCTATGCCCAATCGACTTGCCCTACAAGTCGATTTTATGGATAGGAATGAGGATTACATTCTTTGTGGAACAAATGCTGATGTCATAAATAGTGATGGAAAAATAACAGGTAAGATAGTTAATCCTACAAAAAACATATTGCTACAGATCAGCTTGCTCTTCACCAATCCGTTTATTCATCCTAGTATGATGATTCGTAGAGATATATTGATGGCAAATTTCTTCGATGAAAACGCTATACATGTCGAGGATTATGAACTTTGGACTAGGCTTGCAGATCAAGGACAGGTTGCGAACCTAGAACTTCCCCTACTTCAATATCGCTGGCACGAGACTAATGTGTCAGTCAAACATTCGGAAATACAAGAGGCCGCCAAAAATAAAATTATAAGCAAGCAACTAGCTAAATTAGACATTTGTCCAACGGAGCAAGAATTATATTGGCACAGAACTACTTTTCAAATCTATTCACTTGGTAAAGAAACATCTACACAGAATCAGAATATCTTTGAAGAAGTCAATAATTGGTTCTCAACGCTCAAAAAACAGAATCGAAAGTTAAGCCTATATCCTCAAGCCGATTTTGAAGCATTCCTTTGGAGTAGATGGATTGTACTTTCTGTATCTCAAAAGAAAGTGATAAAAGTTTGTTTTCCAAAGTTTATAACTTTCTCACTTCGTACGATTATCAAAGTATTACAATTACTCATCTATCTAAGAAAAAAATGAAGGAAGATTTATCACACTATAATGCAGAAGGCACAGAGTTGCGAAAATTACAACTCAAGATGTTAGATATACTCATTATCGTTACCGATATCTGCGATAAGCACAATCTCCGTTATTGGATTAGTGGAGGTACACTTTTAGGAGCAAAGAGACATGGAGGATTCATTCCTTGGGATGATGACATTGATATTGAGTTGCTGAGAAAAGATTACCAAAAATTATTGAAGATATTGCCCAAAGAGCTTCCTGATAATCTCTACCTACAAACACCCAAAGAGAAGAGCTATCGCTTGTTATTTTCCAAAGTAAGAGATAAAAATTCGACGATAGAATCGGAAGAGGAAGACATGGCAAGTTACAAATACAAAGGTATTTTTATAGATATCTTTTCAGAAGAATTCAGTTATAGGGGCTTGAAAAATGTAGTCGATTTTTTCTATGGACGTGCATTTAGAAGATATAAACGAGGAAGAGCATTTTCATCATTCCAATACTTTTATGAATATGCAATCTCGCTCATTATGCTTCCTATAGGGCATCTCTTGAAATGGGTTGCACGTGGTATATGCACTATTACTAAACCGCAGAACGTTCTTCATAGCTATGGCATTGGTAATTCGACTAACCATCACAAAGAGTATATGTTTCCACTTGCTCAAATACAATTTGAGGGCAGAGTATTCTCCGCCCCCAAAGATGTTGATATATATCTTAAAAAACAATATGGCGATTACATGAGTATTCCATCTAAGGAGAATCGCCCTTCTCACTTTACACGAGTGAGATATCATTGAATTATTTTTGACTAAATTCTCCGAAATATTTTAATTCCAATCTCTCTGCTTTACTTACAGAAGCCTTATTATTAGCATCGATATCATATTTTGAAGTTGAAGGAAGAGTCAACTTCATACCTGCATAGACATCATCTGGCTTCTTGATTCTTTCTCTATTTTCCTCAAAAATATAAACCCAGAATGAACGGTGACCAAAATACTCTTGCCCCAAAGCACGCATCGTTTGTCCCGATTTAACCACTATTTCACGTGATCCTTGTGCTGGCTTACTTGCAGCTGGTGGTGTAACAACTTCTGCCTCTTTTTCCTTAACTGGCTCTTCGCCCACGACCTCTTCTTCAGGTAGAATAGTTTCATCTACAACAGCCACAAGTGGTTTGTCATCGGAAATTTTCACTTGAGCATTATTATTCGCTTGTGGAACCACATCTGCCTCTACAGCAAAATTATTATAACCCCACACACCAATTCCTAAGATTAATAGAATAGCGACTCCCACTCCAATCCAAGTATTACGCTTTCTACGCTGTTCTGCTAATTCTCTTTCATAATTTGAGTAATCGTACTCGTCATCCTCTTCTTCTGGCTGTTGGCGTGCAACAGGTCTAGTTACAATAGGTCTTTCTTCTACAATAGCTGTACGCTGTACTTCTTTCTCAACTACAGCCTCAACTTTTGATTCTACAACCTCTTCCTCACTTTTTACGATGAAAGAACTCAAATCAGTTAATTCTTGCTCACGCTTCGAATTATCAACTACTATTTCTTCCTTCTCTACTCTAGGTTTTTGGATAGGAGTCTCAACAATAGGCGTTGGCTCTTCTTTTACTACCTTATGAGCAGGAGGAGCCACAACTTTAGGAGTCTCCTTCCTCTGCGCTGCTTTTTCAGCTTCAGCCTGTTTAGCTGCAGCTTTCTTTTCCTCAAATTTAGCAGTCGCTTTAGCTGCTTTCTCCTCGAAGGTCACTTCTTCATCTTGAATCAAAATGCTTTCGAAGTGGGAAAAAGGCTTATTTACACCTTCTCTCAATACCTTATCAGGAACAAAACCTAAACGATAATGCCCAGGAATTTCGATTGTTTCGCCTGTATTTACATTCACACTCTTTCTTGCGCTCACAGGCGTAAGCTTGAAAGTCCCAAAGTCCTTGATGCGTACGAAGTCTTTTTCTTCTATTGTTTCAGAGATAAGAGCAACAAGTTCTCTTAAAAAAGTTTCTGCATCTTTCTTAGTTATGTTTTGCTTGTCCGAAAGCAGGTCTGTTAAGTCCTGCAATGTTAATCTCTCACTCATCTACTGCTATATTTTTTAGGTTGTCTTTGATAGTTTGTCCAGGCTTAAATGCCACCGAAATTTTAGGTGGTATCAGATATCTCTGTTTAGAAACAGGATTCACCGAAATTCTCTCATTCCTTTTTTTGGTCTCAAAAAGCCCAAATCCTTGAATATTGATAGAATTTCCATTTTCCAAATTTGTATTAAAAATTGACACTAGTGTATCTAACACATCAGAGGTGTCTTTTTGTGTAAGTTCGATTCGTTTTGCGAGAGCAGCTACTAACTCTTGATTGGTCATAGTGATTAAGTGTAATTAGGCAAGCTCTCCATATAAATCAAAGGGATGAGCTCCTGTTATTTTTACATTGTAAAATTCTCCAATTTTCAAATCTTGATCCCCTTTTTCAATTAGGACTTCTGGATCAACTTCTGGGGAATCAAATTCTGAACGAGCAATATAGTAATTTTCTTCGAATCTATCGACAATTACGGACATTTTTTTTCCAACTTTTGCCTCACTTATCTCTAGTGCTATCTGCTCTTGAAGCGCCATAAGCTCATTCATGCGCTCTTGCTTAATCTCGTCTTCTATAGCATCTTCGTAGTTTTCGTATGCATAAGTGCCATCTTCATGCGAATAAGGGAAAGCTCCCAAGCGCTCAAAACGCACATCTCTAACAAATTGCAACAATTCCTGAAAGTCTTGCTCCGTCTCTCCTGGATGCCCAACCATCAGCGTTGTTCTTAGATGAATACCTGGCACCTCACGTCTGATTTTCTCGATGAGAGCGTAGGTTTGCTGCTTTGTGATATTGCGGCGCATCTTCGACAACATATTATCACTAACGTGTTGCAAGGCAATATCCAAATATTTACACACATTATCATTTTCTCTAATTACTCGCAATAAGTCTTCTGGAAAATGCGCAGGATAGGCATAATGCAAGCGAATCCACTTCACACCATCTATTTTAGCAATCTGCTCTACAAGTTCTGGCAAACGTGCCTCCTTATACAAATCAAGCCCATAAAATGTAAGATCTTGAGCAATCATCTGGAATTCTTTTACACCTTTTGCAACTAAACCTCTCACTTCTTCCAAGATTTCTTCCATCTTGCGAGATTGGTGTTTACCTGTCATTATAGGAATAGAGCAATAAGAACAAGTACGATTACACCCCTCCGATATTTTGAGATACGCATAATGGTCAGGGGTTGTAATACTCCTTTCCAACGCTAAATCTTGATAGAAAGACTTACCCAAATCTGAGATTAGTTGCTTCCAATTGAACTTTCCATAGAAACCATCAACCTCTGGGATTTCTAGTTTCAGCTCATCCATATATCTTTCTGTCAAACATCCCATAACAAAGAGTTTGCGCAGTTGTCTATTCTTTTTTGCTTCTGCAAATTGAAGAATAGTATTTATCGATTCTTCTTTTGCATCACCGATAAAACCGCAAGTATTGATAACTGCAATTTCGCCTTCTGCCTCATCTGGATCATGTTCTACAGTATAGCCGTTAGCCAACAATTGTTTCATCAACAACTCTGAATCTACTAGATTTTTTGAACATCCCAATGTGATTACATCTACTCTATTTTTTCTCATCTATTATAATATATGTGTGAAAGCTCTTTGAACTTATAAAATTTTACCCCTATAAAACATTGTATCATATATTATAGGGGTAAAGCGATTCTTCTATTTATATTTTGTTATTCACCAAATAGGCTATCTACAAACTCTTTCCTTCTAAACACTTGCAAATCTTCCATTCCCTCTCCCAATCCAATATACTTTACAGGAATCTTAAACTGATCCGAAATACCAACTACAACTCCACCTTTTGCCGTACCATCTAGCTTTGTAATAGCTAGCGAAGACACATCAGTAGCAGCTGTAAATTGCTTTGCTTGCTCGAATGCATTTTGTCCTGTAGAGCCATCTAAT
>JASLEN010000308.1 GCA_030151105.1 Dysgonomonas sp. | reverse complement strand
AACTAAACGAGTTGATGACAATACCCTTAGAGCCCGATACATGCATAGCCAAAGATATGGTTATGAGAGGGGCTACGTAGGAGATTAAGAAAAAATTGTACAATCAAATACAATGGAGATTAAAGGAGACAAAAATCAAATAGTTAGCATTCGTGCAATAGACAAGTCTAGCGCTCATGGAGCTAAAGAGTTTGAAATAGCCTTCAATAGTCCTCTTGATAAAAGCATAGATGAAAATAATGGTTTTGGAATAGAAAATCTTGAGTGGACTCCTGAAGTTCTCTTTGCCAACAATACCATTAGAAACAATCGTGCTCGTGGAGCATTGTTTAGCACACCTAAACCAACGCTTGTAGAAAATAATACTTTCGACCACACCTCAGGTACAGCAATTTTATTATGTGGCGATTGTAATGGTTGGTTTGAAACTGGAGCTTGTCGCGATGTTGTGATTAGAAATAATAAATTTATAAATTCACTCACAAGTATGTTTCAATTTACAAATGCAATTATTTCCATCTATCCTGAAATTCCAAATCTAAAAGATCAGACAAAGTATTTCCATAGTGGTATTGTTATTGAAGATAATGTTTTTGAAACATTTGATACCCCAATCGTATATGCCAAGTCTGTAGATGGACTTATCTTTAGAAACAATACGATTAAAAGGAATCAAGACTATCCAGCATTCCATTGGAATCAGAAACCATTTTTACTAGAAAGAGTAATAAATGAAGTTATAGAGCCTAAATAAAAACTCAACCAATGCAATGATACTGTTAGCTTCATGCGGTACAGCACCCCAAAAGGGCTAGTTAAGTTATTCTAACTTCAGTATCAACAAAACAAGCGGATGTCCTTAAATCAAAACATCTCTCTTGAAGACAAATCAATTCCCGTAGAGATAAGAAAATCCCTCCAATCCTAGATTAGAGGGATTTTTCGATCTCTGAGAATTTGAGTGCTAAAATATTATACAGATAGCTAACAAAAACATTTACAAGCAGATTACGCAGATTTTTCTTAGCACTCTATATTTTAGCACTTCACAAAAAAACACATTAATCAAAGTAAAGCACAATATAATACATCTAATATAGAATCAAAACAGAAACGAAAACACACTATACGACACATTTAAAGCAAAATATTCACATATCGAAAACCAAATACACGATATGTTTCACATACAGACAATAACATTAGGTTATGGTTGATTAATTTTGCATTAAACAAATCACATAATGGAAGAGAAGATAAATTCAAAACTAGTTGACACAATAGCACCTTTATTTCCAACAAAAAAAGAATGCATAGACTTTATAGCCACAAGCCTGTCGATAGGTAAGAGTGCGGCAAAACGAAGACTTAATAAGGAAGTATATTTTTCTTATGGCGAAGCTGTGATTTTAGCACAAGCACTCAAATTATCATTAGATAGCCTAATCACATCAGAGAACATTCATATTAATCTATCTTTCAACAAAACAGACGCAAGCCCTATTGACTTAAGTCAATCGATGATAGAGCGATATCTTGATTTACATGACAAAGGCAAGGATAGTTCCAATACCAAAATTATGGTAGCTTCCAACATCATACCCTACTCTATGATGGCCAAATACGACAGCCTGTATAAGTTCTACTTGTATAAGAAATACTTTCAAAATACAAATGTCACAAACATTAAGGCATTCTCCGAACTCACTATACCAGCTACACACAAACCTCTTCGAAAAAAACTAGAGGTTAAAATAGACTCAATCCAATCAAGCACGATAATCTTCGACAAACACGTCATACTGGAAACAATTGACGACATTCTCTACTTCAAGGAGCTAAGACTACTAAATGAAGAAGACTTAATCCTACTGAGAGACGACTTACAAGAACTGATTCAGGATATGGAAATAAGCTGCAGTAGTGGAAAAAACAAGCAGAAAAATAATATATATATATACATATCAGACATTGCCCTAGACGCATCATGTGTGTATGCAGATGTGGGGGACAACAAGTATGCACAAGTCCAGATACATTCTATGAATACAATAATTACAGAAAACAAAATGTTTTGCAGCATGCAGAAACGCTGGATTGACTCCGTAAAAAAATATTCAACTCTAATATCAAGAGGGGGGGAAATAGAACGCAAGCTGTTCTTTGATATACAAAAAACAGCTTGTATGAATATTACTACATAGCATCAATATACTCTCGTTGCTTTTGCAAATAAGGGAAACGATATTTTACTCCACTTTGAGTGATCAATGTAGAAAGTTTGATCAATTGATGAAAACGGACTTTTGTCATATCAACCAAACTCTTACTTGTGGACACCAAATAGCTTGTCGTTCCATAAAGCGAGTGTATTGATATCTCGTTATGCTCTGGATCAGACTCCTTACTCTTCAAATACGTAAATGCAGCATGGATATCAATAGTTGAAATATAAATATCAACTTTCTTACCCGAGCTAAATTGCTCTTTAAGACATAGTTCAGATATTTCATCTACCACAAGTCGCAATTCTTCTTGCATTTGCACAAACTCGTCATCCGTAATGTAACCCAAGAGCCTAAAGTGCTTAATCTCTTTACAGTACGACTCAAATACATCTTCTGAAAAAATATACGTAGTTGGGCACGACTCAAAGTAGTCGATTATTTGCAACTGCCTCTCTCTAATATGCTCAGGAGTATCACTCGATAAAAGATACTCATATTCAAAAGGTGTGTACATTTTACTCAACCATTTATAATAGTCGAATCGTGACAAAAGTTCGTGCTTGAAAATAAAGTTAAACGGAATTCGATTCATAACTCGATAACAATATTCCGCATACGCATGTTTTGTGGCAAGCAATTTGCAAACAGAATCGCAATAACTATCTTTTTGCTGTGGGTTATTAACTACAAGATCAGCATCTAGCCCAACTGTATCTTGCTTTGCTTTCTTAAAAATCTGCTCTAATGGCAAATTTAGTACTTCTTGAATTTTTACAACTTCATCAAAGTTAAATTTAACATCACCTCTAATCCTCCTATAAGCAGATTCCCTATGAATGTTTAGGATATCGCAGAGTA
>JASLEN010000464.1 GCA_030151105.1 Dysgonomonas sp. | reverse complement strand
TGGGAATAAACATTGCCACAATATACTGTGGAGTAAAACCATAAGAAGCACAACGAGCTGAATCGTTCAGAATCGCCGAAAGTTCCGCTTCGCTAAACATCAATTGCCCCGATAGACGTTTCTCCAAGTCTTCCTTTAAGCGCATATTATTGAATGTTACTCGTGTGGGAGCTTGCAAACCTCGATTCAATTTGTTAACAACTGTCCAAATATTGTCATCCGTTTTTATTGCATATCGCCCTGTCTTCAACTGAGTTGGAAGATCTCTATATGATGCAACGATATCAAATCCCGAAGGACTTTCCATTTTAGCCGAGTCCACTAATTCCCTCACTAGCTGATCGTAAGTTGTATTCTGATCCACATAAACATATACCGTTTTATTGATATCAAAACCTGTGGAAACGATACTATATACATAAGCAGCTACACCTCCCACAACAAGTAGGAGCGCAAGAAGAGAAAACACGATTAACTGTTTTATACGCATAATTCTAATTTTGTAAAGTTGTATCTTATTCGTTTAGTAACAATGAACTATCTCCATAACTTAAAAAGCGATAGCCATTTTCTAATGCATGGTTATAAATATTTTTCCAATTATCTCCCTTTGTAAAAGCTGAAACTAGCAGTAACAAAGTGCTTTTAGGTTGGTGGAAATTGGTCACAATGGCATTTACTATTTTGTATTGATAGCTAGGTGCAATCATTATTGCTGTATGCGCCACCAAAACATCCAATTGATTAACGTTCAAATAGTGCAAAATGTTACTCAAAGATTCCTCCATTGTTAGATTCACCTCATTTTCATAAGGCAACCATTGAGGAACAAAGAGTTCTGCATTCAAATCATTTCCCAATAAAACACCAAGATAGTAAAGACTTTCCAGAGTACGCACAGAAGTTGTACCCACAGCAACTACCTTTTTAGTCTTTTGAGCTAACAATAACTCTATAGTTTCCTTTTTTACAGAAATCAATTCAGAGTGCATATCATGTCCACCTATCTCACTCGCTTGCACAGGCTTGAAGGTGCCAGCACCCACATGGAGTGTAACCTCAGCACGTACAATCCCCTTACTTTCTATATTCGCTAGAACCTTAGGAGTGAAGTGCAAGCCCGCGGTAGGCGCAGCCACAGATCCTATAATCTTAGAATACACTGTTTGGTAAGTATTGATATCAGATTCCTCGGTCTTACGATTTAGATAAGGTGGTATTGGCAGTTCTCCTACTGCATCCAAAATATCAGCAAAAGTAATTGAACTATCATTCCATGCAAAACAGATTTCGGATGAGTCCCCCACTCTCTCCAATCGCTCAGCAGACAATGTTACATTTTTGCCTCCAATATATATTTCTTGAGTCAGTTTTCCTTCTTTCCACTTTTTTGAATTACCAACCAAACACAACCAAGAACAATGCTCAGTCTGTTGAAAACTCATCAAATAATCAGCTGGACTAAAAGGCTCTAAACAGAATATTTCAATCTTTGCTCCAGTCTCTTTCTGAAACTGTAAACGTGCCTGAATTACTTTTGTATTATTAAAAATCATCAAACTATCCTCAGGGAGATAGTCAGAAATAGAAGCAAATTGCTCGTCTATGATTTCACCCTTTTTGTAAACTAAGAGTTTAGATGAATCTCGCTCTGCTAAAGGGTATTTAGCGATTCTATCATCAGGTAGTTCATAATCGAAATTGTCTATCTGTATATTTCGGGGATTAGAAATCATAATTGTCTTTTTTTATCCAGCAAAAATAAGCAACTTTGCATGAATAAAAGCTTTTAAGGAGATGAAAATAGGAGATAAAGTAAGATTCCTCTACACCGTTGGAGGTGGAATTGTAAGAGGATTCCAAGGAAAGGATATAGCCTTAGTAGAGGATGAGAGCGGCTTTGAGCTACCCGTACTCATGAAAGAGTGTGTAGTAATAGAGGCCGCAAAAGAAGAACAAGTAAGACAAGCTACACGTCCATCAGCTCAAGTTCAGCAACTTGCTCGTCAAGAGGAGCCAGAAGAGGAATATGAAATCGTGGAAGTGAAAGGTGGTGACCAAATCTCTGCTCATCTTATATATCTGGCTAATGACATCAAGAATCTAAGCACTACTAGCTTTGAGTGCTATTTGGTGAATGACAGTAACTATTTTCTATCATACAACTACATGAGCGAACTTGAACAAGGTTGGGTGAGTAGAGCAAATGGAGTGATAGAGCCAAATACCAAATTATTCTTAGAAGAATTTGAGAAACAAGACTTGAACGATATAGAACGTGTTTGTCTTCAATTTATAGCGTATAAGCAAGATAAGCCGTTTGTATTAAAAGAGGCTACGTCAAAAGAATTGAAAATAGATACTACTAAGTTCTATAAGCTACATAGCTTCAAAGAGAATGACTTTTTTGACGAAGACGCTATTGTTTATACTATTGTGAACAAAGATGCTGAGCGCAAAGAGTTAGTAGTTTCGGCAGAAGAAATAAAGCAAGCTATGTATTCTAAAGAGGATGCAAAGCCCAAGAGACAACGTATAGAAAGAAAACAGAAAGCAGAAATTATAGAAGTAGATCTTCATGCACACGAGATCCTAGAAAGTACAGCAGGTCTATCTAATGCTGACATTTTGGAATATCAGCTCAAGATATTCAGAGATGTGATGGAAGAAAACAAGAAGAACAAAGGACAACGTATTGTTTTTATCCATGGCAAAGGAGAAGGCGTTCTCAAAAATGCTTTGAGAACTGAATTAAGCAAGAATTATAAACATATTGAACATCAAGATGCTTCGTTCCAAGAGTATGGATTTGGAGCTACAATGGTAACCATCAAATAAACAAAACTTTAATTTTATGAGAAAAAAATTACTCACTTTACTACTTGTTGTAGTAACTTTCATTGGTTGCGACTCAGCTAAGCAACAAATGTCTGGTATGTATAATCTTGTACAATGCCAATACACGTTCAACAATATCTCTAATATATCCATTAGCGGAATAAATGCTTCTAACGGGCTTTCGCTAACTACAATACCAAAGGTAGCTGCAATTTTGTCTGGTAATGCCACCTCTATTCCATTAGATTTCACTGTTAATTTGGATGTAAAGAATCCGAACTCTAGCTCTGCACTACTGAACGGGATGGATTATGCTATTAGCATAGACAACATTGAATTCACAAAAGGAAGTGTTACACAATCACTTAGCATTGGGGCTGGTCAAACTCAGGTTCTACCTCTTACTATTGGTGTAGATATTGCTAGTTTGATGAAAGACAACTCGAAAGATGCAGTTTCTGAAATCACAAAGAACTTATTGGGCATGGGTAGTAGAGCATCAACTGTTTCTGTAGTGCTTCGTCCAACATTTAAAATAGGAGAAACCAGAGTACAATCTCCACT
>JASLEN010000279.1 GCA_030151105.1 Dysgonomonas sp. | reverse complement strand
CAATTAGACTACTTGATAAATAAGCATAGCTTTACGAGTGATGTATATGACAAAATCTTGAGTGCTTATAAGAATAGTATTCAGATGAAAGACTTGATTTCTGAACTTCTCGATTTCCGAAAACAGGAGCAAGGTCATATGACTATAACTGCTTCAGAGCATGACGTTGTGTCTTTTGTTAAAGAGAATTTTTTCTTATTCGAAGAGTACGCTAAAACAAAAGATGTTCTGTTTACACTCCATACAGATATTGATAATCTAAAAGTTTGGTATGACGAAAAGCAGTTGCAAAAGGTGATGAATAATCTAATTTCAAATGCTTTCAAACATACTCCTACACATGGAACAATCAAATTGAACCTAAATGCTAATGAAAAAGAGTGTATAATTTCCATTGTAGATAGTGGAAATGGAATAGCAGAACAAGATTTGGACAAAATATTTGAACGATTCTATCAAGTAGATAATCAGATGGATGTTGGTAGTGGCATTGGACTAGCTCTCTCCAAGGGAATTGTAAATCTACATGGAGGACAATTGGACGTAGAGAGCGGACTGGGTAAAGGTGCTACTTTTAGAATCATATTACCACTCGGTAACACTCATTTAGCTCCTGAGTTTATTGATAATTCTAGAGACTATAAAAAAGAGGTGGAAAAAGAAACTATTGAACTCGTAAATAACTTTACTCACAAGCGTGTAGTGAGTTTGGAAGGTGAAGAGAAAGAACTCAAAATTCTAATTGTAGAGGATAATACAGATTTGCGCAACGTGCTAATTGATGTGTTTTCGGATGTTTATACTGTTGTTAGTGCATCTGAGGGGAAACAAGGTCTGGAGCTAGTTTATGCAGAGCAACCAGATATTATTCTTAGTGATATTGTGATGCCAAACATGACTGGTATAGAACTCTGCAAGGCTGTAAAATCAAATATCGATATTTGTCATATCCCTCTTATCTTGCTTACTGCAAAAACATCGGTAGAGCATAATATGGAAGGCTTAGGGATAGGAGCGGATGATTATATTACCAAGCCGTTTGATGTGGAAATATTACTTTCTCGTTGCGAAAATCTGATAACCAGTCGTCGCTTGCTCCAACAAGTATTCAGTTCACAACCCGAGATGAGGGTCGTGCAGCTAGCTGCAAATGATTTGGATAGAGAACTCCTAGAAAAAGCGACTAGCATAGTGGAAGAGAATTTGGATAATATTGATTTTACCATCAACGACTTTCATAAAGAGATGAGTATGTCTCGTACCAATCTGTTTACTAAAATGAAGGCTTTGACAGGTCAGACCCCCAATGCATTTATCAACACTATTCGCTTACAGAAAGCGGCTCTTTTGTTGAGGACTAGACCTGATCTCAATATCTCAGATATTTCTATCATCACAGGTTTCAATACATCTCACTATTTCAGTAAATGCTTCAAAGATGTTTATAAGAAAACACCTACTGAATATCGAGAAATGTAATAATGCTCTTTAATGTGAAAATATACTTATTGTAAATCAGTTGTTTATACGATATTGAACAATTGTTGTATTATTTTATACTTGGTTCTTTGCTTTTCTTTTTTACTTTAAAGCAACCATACTAAATGATAATACAATGAAACACGTTACACTATTCCGAAAAGGACTTTTTGGAGGTCTGAGTTTGCTCACTCTAGGTGCTTGTAGCACTCAGCCCGAGAAGGCTCAAATGCCCAACGTTATCTATATTTTCCCAGATCAGTTTCGTAATTGTGCACTCTCTTTTTGGGGAGATGAGGGTTATGCTGATAAAGTGAATTTTAGACCCGATCCTACACATACACCAGTGCTCAACTCCTTTGCTAAAGAATCGGCAGTATTGACTTCCGCAGTTAGTAATTTCCCGCTAAGTAGCCCACATCGAGGAATGTTGTTGACAGGGATGTATCCAGATAGAAGTGGTGTGACACTGAATTGCAATAGTGACCGTCCTTTTTCTAGTTTGAGTAAAGAGGCTGAAACCATTAGTGATGTGTTTCACAAAGCAGGGTACGATTGTGGGTATATTGGCAAATTGCATGTGGACGCACCCACGCCTAACGATCCGCAAAACCCTGGAGAATATGTCGAAAAAAGAAGACCAGCTTGGGATGCATATACTGCTCCCGAAAATCGCCATAACTTCAATTATTGGTATAGTTATGGTACTTACGATGTGCACAAAAGTCCTCACTACTGGGATACTGAGGGCAATAGGCATGATATCAATGAATGGTCGCCTAAGCATGAAGCAGATAAAGCAATAGAATATATAAGTAATAGAGGCAAGGTTAGGGATGGCAATAAACCATTTTTCTTAGTTGTGTCTATGAATCCTCCCCACGGACCTTATGGCTCGTTAGATGACTGCATGGAAGAAGACTATAATCTTTATAAGGATGTGCCTGTAGATAGTTTACTTGTGAGACCCAATGCAGATAAAACGATGGACAAGGCAGGAAAAAACACAGCCTTCTATTATGCATCCATCACTGGTGTTGACAGAGAGTTTGGGAGAATACTCGCAGCACTCAAAGAACAAGGATTGGATGAAAATACAATTGTTGTTTTTGCATCAGATCATGGCGAAACCATGTGTAGTCAAGGTACTGATGACCCTAAAAATTCACCATATACAGAGGCGCTTAACATCCCATTCATCGTGCGTTATCCTCAAAAGATTTCACCCAAAGTAGATGACTTATTACTTTCCTCTCCAGATATAATGCCTACAGTTTTAGGACTGAGTGGACTAGGTGATATGATTCCTAAAGCAGTAGAAGGGAAAAACTATGCAGGGCTACTTCTCAATAATGGGACAGAAGTAAGCCGCCCAACATGTGCTCTCTATATGCAGAATGTGAATGGAGACAAGGGAGAAGACGGAAAGCTATTAGATTATTTTCCCGCAGCAAGAGGAATCAAGACTAGAGATTACACTTTAAGTTTACATATTGACAAGAAAACAAAAGAGCTAACTAAAACCTTGTTTTTTGATGACAAGAATGACCCTTATCAATTGAATAATTTAGACCCAGCCAAGCATCCTGAAATCTTGAAGAAACTTTGTCTTGACATGGCACAACTATTAAAAGACACAGATGATAGATGGTATAAGGAAAAAGTATTGGCAGACATTATTCCATATCAATAAAATAGTTGTTCAAATCGTTCTAAACATGTCGATTGTATTATATTGATGGTTTATTGTACTTATATATACATCTACTATTTACGTTAGAACTAGTTTCGTCCAGTTATAAAAACGATTGCAGAGTCTAAAGAAAAGGATTCTATAAAAAATAGCCTAATATCTAAATAAAGCACAAAAGAGATGAAGATTAACAAAGTGATTGCAACATTGAGTATTGCCTCCCTAATGGTTTTTTGTACAGGAAAACCTGTGAGCGAAGAGAAAAGTATGTGTCAGATAATTGACGAATCGGTGGCTCATGCCGAAAGTCAAATTGGTTTTCAAACACATTTGATAGAGAAATCTGGCAAGATTCTCAATCCTCGCACAACATTCAAAAATGATATTCAATATACTTTTAGAGAAGATTGGACAAGTGGGTTCTTTCCAGGATCTATGTGGTATATGTATGATTTGACTGGCGATGAGAAATGGAAAGAGCTAGGTGTCAAATATACAGAAGACTTGGAGTCTGTACAAAACATGACATGGCATCACGACATCGGGTTTATGATGAATTGCAGTTATGGAAATGCTTTGCGTGTTACAAAAAATGGGAGTTACAAGCCTATTCTAATTCAGTCAGCAGAATCTCTGGCAACTCGCTTTAGAGAAGCCGCAGGAGTATTCCAATCGTGGAATGAAGATAGAGGTTGGCAAGGAGAGCGTGGCTGGATGTGTCCTGTGATCATCGACAATATGATGAATCTAGAATTGATGTTCGAAGCCTCTATTCTATCGGGAGATGATAAGTACAAAAAAATGGCTATCAGTCATGCTGATCAAACCATGGCAAACCACTATCGTGATGATTATAGCTGCTATCATGTAGTCGATTATGATAAAGAAAAAGGTGGAGTACGCAGCAAGTGTACAGCTCAAGGTTATGCCGACGATTCGGATTGGGCACGTGGACAAGCTTGGGGATTGTACGGATTTGTAATGTGCTACAGATATACAAAAGATGAAAAGTATTTAGAAATGGCTAAAAATATTGCAGACTTTATTTTCAGTCATCCTAATATGCCAGAAGATCTTGTTCCTTATTGGGATCTATCTGTGCCAGAAATACCTAAT
>JASLEN010000259.1 GCA_030151105.1 Dysgonomonas sp. | reverse complement strand
TAACCATTGATAGCGAGGAAGAAAGCGAGTTTCAAGAGGTGTTGAATAAGGTGTATCTGCCACGATGAATAGTCTCAAATTTATAGAAACGATAAAGATTTTGGATGGAAAAATCTATAATCTCCTTTTGCATCAAAAGCGTATGGAACGCACTATGCAATACCATTTTGGTGGAGATATATTTCCTCGTTTGGATGAGCGAATTAGTATTCCATTGGGTTTAGAAAGTGGCTTGATAAAATGTAGAGTGCTGTATTCTAACGATTTATTAAGTGTTGATTTTCAAGAGTATAAATTCAAGGAGATTAAATATTTAAAGTTGCTTGTGTCCGATGATATAGAATATTCTTTTAAATCTGAAAATAGATTGATATTCAATACTATATCTACTGAATTGAAAGTGGGGGAAGAAGTATTAATTGTTAAAAATGGGATGATTTCGGATACCACTTTTAGCAATGTTGTTCTACAAAATGAAGAAGGTTTTTTTACACCCTCAACTCCTTTGCTTAGAGGTGTTAAGCGAGAATCACTATTGGAAGAAGGAGTAATAAAAGAGCGAGAAATACGAGTGGAGGATTTGAATCAGTATTCTAAAATCTACTTAATCAATGCAATGATAGACATAGAGGATGAGGTAGTTGTAGATATTTTGAACGTAATTTTATAGGAAAAACTTTGTTAAGTATCAGAGTCCTATTAACTTTAGAGGAAATTAAATTTTAATACAGAAAAACATGAAAAAAACATTCCTATTTCTTTCTCTCATTGCATTCGCAGTGGTTTTTGTAAGCTGTGATGCTAAAATTGAACAAAGTAAAGAGCCTCAACCTATTGCCAAACACGTGATTATGATTGGTTTTGATGGACTTGGTGCTTATTCTTATGACAAAAGCGAAATGCCCAACCTCAAAAAGTTGGCAAGCGAAGGGGCTTGGACGCTGAAAGCACGTACCGTTTTGCCATCATCTAGTGCTGTCAACTGGGCATCTATGCTGATGTCGTCGAGTCCTAGCATTCATGGATACACAGAATGGGGGAGCCAAACGCCAGAAATCCCATCGGCAGTAGTAAGCCAGTACGGCAAATTTCCATCCATATATACACAAATAAAAGAGCAGATGCCTGAAGCAAATACGGCTGCAGTATTTAGTTGGGGAGGAATTGGATATCTTATTGAAAAAGAAATTATTAATACAGTAGTTCATACAGAAGGTAATGAGGCTAAAACAGTGGAAACGGCTGTTGAGGTAATTAAAAAAGATAAGCCAACATTTATGTTTATCCATTTTGATGAGCCAGATGGAGTGGGGCACAATGATGGACACGACACGGATGAATATTATGCGGAATTGAAAAATGTAGATGCTCGTTTGGGGGCTATTGTGGCGGCTATTGATGAAGCTGGCATTGCTGACGAAACGATAATTATGGTGGTTTCGGATCATGGAGGAATTGAGAAAGGTCATGGTGGAAAAAGCTTGGCTGAGGTTGAAATTCCACTGATTATGAAGGGTGCTGGAATCAAAAAAGGGCATCAACTTCAATCTTTTATAGTAGATTATGATTATGGTGCTACTATTGCTCACATACTTGGTGTTAAGCCTCATCAGGCTTGGCGTGGAGCTGTAATTGAAGAGGCTTTTAATTAAAAATAATTGAGATAATATAAAGTGAACGAGCTTATTCTTGAGAAGGAATAGGCTCGTTTGCAATTCACTACATCTAGTGATTGCTATTGCGTTTGAGTTTGGCTAATTTTGTAGAGAACATCAGATTTTAATATTGAACACTAAAAAACTATAATGAACCGAACTCGCTTTCTGCTATTGGCAGTGCTGTGTCTTGTCTTTGGGGCTAGGCTACAGGCTGAGGATGGCTATCATATCGATTCTATTACCCGCTATGTGGGGCAAGAAATTGTGATTGAATCTTTCAAACAGAATAGAGGTATCTATCTCGAACCCATTTCTGCATCTTTACTTTCTTCTAAGGAAATAAAATCACGTAACATAAATAATATCAAGGAGTTTTCGGCGCTTATACCTAATCTTTATATGCCCGATTATGGTTCCAAAATGACTTCGCCAGCCTACATTCGAGGCATTGGTTCTCGTATCAATGCACCTTCGGTGGCGCTTTATGTGGATGGAGTTCCTTATTTTGATAGAGCATCTTTCGATCTCAATGTAGATGATATAGAGCGCGTTGAGGTGCTTCGTGGTCCGCAAGGAACTATCTATGGGCGAAACACAATGGGAGGTGTGATAAATATCTACACCAAGTCACCTTTTCTCTATCAAGGTACAAATGTTAATTTGAGTGCTGGTAGCCATAAACTTGCAAAGGTGGGTGCTTCGCATTATGGAAAGGTGAATGAGAGCGTAGCCTATTCCGTATCTGGTACTTATGAGCATGGAGGAGGTTATTTTGACAATAAGTTTACAGGAAAGAAAGCCGATCCAATAGATGAAGTTTCTACTCGTGCTCGATTGACTTGGCGAGTGCAACCTCGTCTGACAATGGACTTTACGATGGCATACGAATATTCCGATCAAGATGGATATCCTTATCGAGTTTATGATGTGGAAAACAAGAAGATGAGTGCCGTAAATTATAACGAACCAAGTTTTTATAAGAGAAACTTATCTACAAATGGACTGCATATTTCTTACGTTACGGATCAGTTCAAATTGGGTTCTCAAACTTCTTTTCAGTTTATGGATGGAAAACAAGGGCTGGATCAAGATTTTACGCCAGAGGATTTGTTTTTCGTAAATTTCTATCATCGCCAACAGATGTATTCTCAGGAGTTTAATATAAAGTCTATTGATGCTTCTAGCCGCTATCAATGGCAATTTG
>JASLEN010000254.1 GCA_030151105.1 Dysgonomonas sp. | reverse complement strand
TGCAGGATTGTTGAATGCTGAAAGTGCCTCAGATGTAGCCGAAAGGTACATTTGTTTCATTTCGTCTTTCTTACGAACGATACGCATTCCACGACCACCACCACCAGCACAAGCTTTGATGATAATAGGGTATCCTACGTTTTCTGCAATCTCTATTGCATCTTCTACAGTCAATACTGCACCCTCGCTACCTCCTAGCATGGGCACTTTGCCTTTGGCAGCTAGCTCTTTAGCGATTACTTTGTCACCCATGTTTTGAATAACACGAGGTGATGGTCCTATAAAAGTAATACCCTCTTCGGTACAACGAATTGCAAATTGGGCATTTTCAGATAGATAACCATATCCAGGGTGGATAGCATCTATTTTATTTCTTTTAGCTAGTAGCACAAGGCTTTCGATATCTAAAAACTCTGGAACATCATTTTTCTCTCTATCTGGAAAGTCAAGGACAATGTCCATATGTTCCAAATAATACGCAGTAGGTTCTTTTCTCGTCTTGATTCCTACAGCTTTGATACCCATTTGTTTGGCTGTTTTAGCAATGCGGATTGCTATTTCACCTCTATTGGCTATTAATATTGATTTTATTTTCATATCTCTTTTTATCTTTAGACAATTTATAGTGAAATATTCCCATGTTTACGTTTAGGGCGAAGCTCAGTCTTTCTCTCCAATGCTTTCAAGCAAGTGATGATTTTGGTACGAGTAGTAGAAGGGTCGATCACTTCGTCTATATAGCCCTTTTCATCGGCGATATATGGGTTCGTTACTTCCTCTCTATATTTGTCTGTCAACTCTTTTTTCAATGCTACGGGGTCTTCCGATTCCGCTAGTTCTTTGCGATACAAAATAGCAATAGCACCGTCTGGTCCCATTACTGCAATCTCGGCAGTAGGCCAAGCAAAGCTGAAATCACCGCCTATACCTTTGCTATTCATCACAATGTATGCACCACCATATGCTTTTCGAAGGATGATAGTAATTTTAGGTACTGATGCAAATGTGTAGGCATAGAGTAATTTGGCTCCATGACGAATGATTCCATCATGTTCTTGGTCTGTTCCTGGAAGGAAACCAGGTACATCCTCAAGTGTGATTATTGGAATATTGAAAGCATTGCAATTGTTGATAAAGCGTGCAGCCTTTACAGAAGAATCGATATCTAATGTACCAGCCATAACCTTAGGCTGATTGGCTACAATTCCTACCACTTGACCATCCATGCGAGCAAACGCCGTGAAGATGTTTTGAGCATGATTAGGTGCAACCTCCAGATATTCTCCATTGTCAACAAGCAGTTCTACAATTTCTTTTACATCATACGGCTTGTCTGGATCTTCTGGAACGATGTTTATTAATCGTTCCTCCTTGCGCTTAGGATTGTCATTTGTCTCCATCAAAGGAGCTTTCTCCATATTATTAGAAGGGAGGTAAGATAGTAACTTCTTAACTCCAAGAATAGTATTCTCGTCATCGTTGTAAACAAAGTCAGCTACTCCTGATTTTGTACCATGTACCGATGCTCCGCCTAAATCCTCTGTTGTAACAGTCTCATTTAAGACTTCTTTTACAACATTTGGTCCTGTCACAAACATATAGCTAGTGTCAGCTGTCATGAAGATAAAGTCGGTGAGGGCAGGGGAGTAAACTGCACCACCTGCTGCTGGTCCCATGATAACCGATATTTGAGGGATTACTCCTGAGGAATATACGTTGTTTTTGAAAATATCTGCATAGCCATTCAAACTGCTAATTCCTTCTTGAATACGTGCTCCTCCCGAATCTATAAGTCCTACGATAGGTGAGCCTGTTTTAAGTGCTAATTCTTGAATCTTAGCGATTTTAGCAGCATGTCTCTGTCCTAGTGAACCTCCTAAAACATTGAAATCTTGAGAGTAGGCATACACCAAGCGTCCATTCACTTGTCCAAATCCAGTGATGACACCATCGCCAAAAGATTTGACTGTCTTCCCAAATGATGCATCTGCCGGCGGCGTGTAAGCATCTGTTTCTTCAAAAGTATCTTCATCAAACAGAAGTAAGATACGTTCACGAGCAGTTAGCTTGCCTCGTTGATGCTGTTTCTTTGTATAATCTTGATTATACTGTTTGTTTAATAATTCTTGGCGATCCAAGAATTGTTCATACGATCTTTTCATTTCTATTTCGTTTAGTAAGTTCTAAGAACTCTTTTATTATCCATCCAAGTATAACTTCTATTAGTTGTTATGCTGTATCAAAGGCATAACTCTATTTATTAGTGTAAACTTGTTACTCTAAAATGATCAATCGCTGACAAAAAATAAATTGCACGAAGACGTACTTCAGACAAACATACAGTTCTATTAAAAATACTCTGTATGTCTATTGATTGTTCTTCAGCTCTATTTCCCGAAAGCTTGAAACCAAATGTATTTTGGCAGGTCTTCTGACTTACTCCATCTCTGAAACGTCCTTCCCATTCTTGTAATGAACAGTGGTTTTTGAGTATTGTTCAAAGATTTATGGTGGAGCTTACAGCAGCGGGTCTGTCTAGGATTTGCACCTAATTCCCTTTTCATCACTCATCTGTGAATAGATTTGTGCACCAAAATCGGTTGCGAAGGTAATAATATTTTTATTATCATTCCTAATTTTGCACAATAACATTGTAAATGAGCAAAAAATAAGACTGGAGAAGATTTTCAAAATCTTCTCCAGTCTATTCAAATTTTAATATGCTTCGTAAGTTTTAGTTATTCGAAACTAAATGAATATCTAATCTTTACACCCGCAGAAATAGGGATGACTTTACTTGTCATTTCTTCAATGTTTTCTCCTATTTTCCATTGAGAGGCTGCTATACTATTGCTAGTGGGGGCAGTAGGTTTCTCAGCATTATATTCAACTAAGTGTTTATTTGGATATTTTCTAATGTCATTTAATCCATAGTCGAGATAGAATCCTGTATAGAGTGCTCTTCCGTATTCCATTCTCCATTTGATGCCAGCTTCTACTGTGGCTAAGAAAGCAGTTTTGACCTTAAAATCATCTTTCCTTTTTCTTAAGTCAAAAGTGCCAAACCCCATTTTTTTATCAGACTCCATAAACTCCTCTCTCCCCTCTAGTTCTTTCCAGTTAGGGTAGTGTCCCACAGTTTTGAATTCTCCTTCTTTAACCTTAAACTTAGAAGAAACAGGAAATCCAACTTTAAACCCACCTGAAAGATATATTTGAGTAACGTCTGATATGTAAGTTTGATATTGCATTGTTAACGGGAGATTGACAATGTAGGTTTGTTGCGATTCTTTATATCTAGCTGTTGACGTTCGGTATTCAAAATCATAGGTTCCATCATCACTGTCATGTACATCTGAGAAATTATATAGCTTTGATCTTGAGTTGTATAAGGAAAACTCCACTCCAGTGCCTATACTCCAATGATGCGACAGGTGATAATTATATCCTACTCCTATGAGGCCTCCAATTCCATTAGATTGTTTGCCGTAGTCTAAGCTGTAATCGAGTGTAGAAAGCCCTCCTCCCAACCATCCCGATACTTCATGTGTTGTTTGTTCTTGTGCTGTTAACACGTTTGCACACAAGAAAAGGCTAGCGGCCAAAACAAGGTGCTTCTTAAATTTTATCATCTATTTGTGCTCTAATTAAGTTTCTGTTTGCGTGTTTGTGATGCTTGATGTACGTTCTTTGTGTGTGACGAGATTTGTAAATCTCAAGTATAGTGCAAATATACAAATCATTTTTAAAACAAAGAACATCGCCCTGTAATTCATTATTATAGGGTGATGTTAAAAGTGATAAGGGATGCTTCTTTGGAGGAATATTGAATTAAATAGGCTAATATTGTTACGTGTTTAGTGTTTTCTTGCTTGCTAAGATTTACTACTTATAATATTTGCCTGTACATTTTTCTATATTTATTTCAATAATTCCAGTTGCTTTGAACATATTTGCATGAAAATCCATTCCTACAAGTTGTGGAGTATATTTTTTTACAATTTCTTGCAATACAATTGTTTTCAGGTCTATTTTATCCACCATCTTTGCATGGCCTAAGATAATCACACTCTTGAAGGCTGTATTAGTATCACAAACTATATTTTCATCGGGGATAATTGCGCCCATTTCATCAATTTCGAATCCTACTTTAGAGTCAGCTTTCAAGTATTCTATCTTTTGACCTTTTATCAGTCCATGTATGTAAATCCTATTCTGTATGTACACAAAATGAACTGGAACAATGTATGGAAAACCCTTTGGATCATTTGTCGCTATTCTTCCTACCTCTGCCTTATGTAACAATTCTGCGATTTCTTCCTCTGTTAGTTGGTGCTGTTTCATTCTTCCTTGCATATCAAATTCTATTATTTTTAGTGATAAAATATTTATGCAATATTAATATCAAACAGAATAATCTAGGTAGTCCAAAGGAGAGATAGCTTTCTAGTCCAGTTGGTGAATGAAGTTACAGTCGTAATTGTCTCTTTTTCTTCTTTTTTATTTTAAAGAATACATAATATCCTGTTAGCGGCAAGCTTGCTCCAAATAGTGCTGCAAAGAACATTAATAGGCGACCAGGTGTACCCCAAATAGCTCCAATATGTATGTCGTAGTTTTGACGGCGCAGTTTATCACCGAAACTTTTTTCCTCATATTTACCAAAATGTGGACCATCTTGTTCTATCTCTTTTAGCGAGTATCGATCAAAAGCATAGCTATCTGTATTATAAAGGACCTTTGAGTCATGCGATACACTTATCGAAATAGCTGAAGCCACTTTGGTCGTATCAGGGAAATAAACAGAAATAGCAGCTGCATTTGAGTTCTCTTCTGCTATTTTAGCAAATACTTTGTCTATAGAAACGAGAATATTGCTATCTGAATTGACGCTAGTTGTATCTGATTGAGCCATTTGCCAAGCTGGTAGGTCTTTGCCTGTAGTCATTTTATAGACACCTTCCGACCACCATTCTATGCCCCATATCATTCCTGTGAAACACAGAGCTAGAAGAAAGAAACAAGAATAGAAGCCTAGTACCAGATGGAAATCGTAGATCTTACGTTTCCATTTGGTCGTTTTATTCCAATTGAATGTCAATCTACTCTTTACCCCTTTTTGGGATTTAGGTATCCAAAGATATAGTCCTGTGATGAGCGTGATGGCAAAAAGGAGAGTGCCATAATTGACTATTGGTCGCCCTACATCCCAAGGTAACCAAAGGGCACGATGCCCCCAACGCATATAGTCCCAAAATGTCATTTCGTATTCAGCATCAGCATCTCTTACTTTTGACTCTAGGACTTCTCCAGAATAAGGGTTGATATGAGCTGTCATATTCACCTCATTTCCCCAAACTCGGAGCATTGCTGATTCTCCTTGCGTGTATCTTATGTAAGAGGGGAGACTACCTTGCAGATCATCTTTCACCACATCGACTAATTGCGAGGGTGTCAGTAGAGGCTTGTTCTCAATTTCTACAGCATATTCTTGATAAGGAGCTCCAACCCATCCATTTATTCCTAGTGACCAGATGGCTCCTGTTATGCACACAATAAAAACGATAATCCCCGTAATCATACCTATCCAAAGGTGAAGAAGGTATGCTATTCTTTTTAAGCTCATTGTCTATCTTCTCAATATTTTAGTTTAGCAATAACTGGAAGTTGAAAGCCTCCTTCTATTAATGCTCCTGCTTTAGCTTTACCCGTTTCGAGATCAATTTGGTAAACTCTTGGTTCACTCCCTACAATGTAGCTTTTGTAGGCCTTTCCATCTTCTGCATATAGGCTAGCAAAACCATAGAAGGCATCGCCCGTATGATCTCCTAAACCAGTGATGGGTGTAATCTCTTGTGTTTCTAAATCAATGACAGCCGATTTGAAAAGGGATTCGCTGCCCAAGAATGCAAAGTTTCTTTCAGCTGTGTCCTTCTCTTTAGGGATGTAGGCTACCACAGCTTTTTCTCCTCCTGCATGATAAGCTGCTAATATTTTACCTTGCAGTTTCCCATTCTCAAAGTCTATATAGTAATCCTTATCAAACTCAGTTTCGCCTTTTTTAATTCTCAGAATGCACGACGGATTTATATCCTCTGTATATCCAGCAGAATAGGCATTGGATGAAAATGTATAAATATCTCCCTTGTCGGTTCGTACTAGTCCAGAGTTAGCATAGTACATGCCAATGAGCGCCCCTTTGGGCTGTTTGATGTCTTTTACATATTCTAGTGATGGATATTTTAGAATCTTGATGTAGGCTGTATCTTGAATAGGTGAGCCCCACTGATTCCCCATAGGACGTGGAAAATATGACATATACACATAATCTCCCGAAGCCATTATAGCTGTTGGAAATTGTATAAGCTTTGTTCCATTATGTTCCATCCCGAAATCATGAAATTTGCGATTGGTATATGCCACTTGTTTAGGATCGTAAAGTAGAACCTCGCTATCAGATGTGGCTCCATTCCATGATGCTCCCACAATGATTGCTTTCTCATCATGAGTAGTACCATAGGCATATGCTGTCTCTAGGTAGATTCGGTCTTCTCTCCCTCCTGTAGCCAGTTTTCCATTTACATCTATGTAATATGAGCGTCCTCCTTCTATACCCGTAGAGCTTCCTAGAAATTTATTCCCGACAGGAATCATATTTCCAGCTTGTTCTATTCCAATACCTTTCATGTTGATAGTCCCTTCCATAAAATAATCTAAGGAAGATGTCTGCCAGATGTATTGATGATAGTCCGTTGTCCAATAAGAATAAACATAGACACTGTTTTTACCATTAGGATTTCCTGGCTCGGGAATAACTATATTATGATTGTCATCACTACAATTGAAAAATAAGAAAGGTAGTGAGAGTAGGAGCAGTTGTATTTTATATTTAAACATTGTAGTTGTGTTTTAGAAATGAGTGAAAAAATATCTGAACTTAACATTAAAACTTCTTCCAGGGCGTTGCACCATAAAGTAATCATATACTTTTTTGTTGCCAATATTTTGACATTCAAAAGAAACATTGTATTTATTCTTGTCTAGAGAATAGGCAACCGAAGCGTTCTGAGTAAACTGCTCAGGGATAGATTTCTTTCTTGTCTTATCTCCCATCATAGACCAATCTAGATAGTATGAGGCGGTATAGTTTGCTCCCACTGTAAGTGTCAAGTTGTCTTGTTTTCTCAATAAATCGTGAAATAGAAAGCTCAAATCAGAATTGAGATAAAAGATTGGCGTGTTAGGAATTTGCTCTCCATAGTAGTAGTTTTCTGTTTCCATATCATGCTTTGCTTTCTTGCTCACATCTGTTGTGCGTTGCCATGTAACGTTTGTTTCAAATTGCAGCCAATTAGAATAAGCATAGCGTATAACACCATCCAAACCAACTACCTTAATTGAGTTCTCATTTACATATTGACTATTGAAGCCTTTTACTACATTGCGAATAAAGTCATCTGCCTTTCTATAGATGAATCCTCCTTCTATATTTAGATAATGAGAAGTATTGATGTTTTTTGCAAATGATAGCCCAATATTCAGATTGTCACTTTTCTCAGGTTTAATTGCTGTGTTGCTAACTATAACAGCTCCGTCTCCTAACATCTCCAAATCGGTAGGGAGTCTATAAGCATGTTCGTACGAAACCTTTGCTTGTAGTTGTGGCATAAGGTGATAGGCTGTTGCAAAGCCGTATCCCCATTCTTCTCTACTTGATGATATAATATTTTCCTCATTCACCATCTTGGTATATAGACTATACATCTTTCCAAATGCCGAGAATGATAGTTTTTCGTCTAAAGCTTTCAAGTTATATCCCAATCCCAGAATATGTTTGTTGATTCTAGGTTTGCCTCCTAGTTTGTTGTTTGTCAAATCTTTAAATTCATCCTCTTCTTTCCTTGTGAAATTGACAAAGGAATGGTTGAGGTTCAAACTATGCATTGGATTTATCTGATAGCTGAGGTTACTTGTAGTTGCTAGATTCTTTTCGTCAAATTTCATCAGCTTTTTATCGCCTAATTCTCCTTTGGTCTTGCTATCATCTGTTCTATAAACATAGCTTTGATCCCAATCATAAATCCTAGCACAAGTATCTACTACATTTCGGTGCGCAATATTATAAGAAGCAGACACGTCAAAAGTTAGTCCTTCTGTAAACAAATTAGACTTTTTATACTTCAATGAAGGGATAAAACTTTTGCTGTCTTTAAAAGCCTCTCCTATCACTTTATCCATAGTTGCTCCTTCTTGAATTTCATCTTTATTTCCAGTTACTGCCATTCCAAAGAGTAGGTAGTCGGCGTATGATTTTCCTTGCAGTCCCACTTCTAGCATTGCTGTACCAGACTTATAGCCATCATGAAAACGTTTATACTTGCGTGATTCAAAATACTTTCCAGTTCCAGTCTTGTCTATGATTTCAGCATCTACCTTATAGCTGTTGTCTGAGTAATTGCCAAAAGTATTGAAGTTGACTACCAATCCATTTTTCTCAGCGAAGCGTGCATTGATAGAAGCTTTGTGCGTATTGAATGATCCAAAACTATATGACACATCTACATATTTTGACATGCGTTTGTTGGTCACAATATTGATTGCTCCTCCTAAGGCATCGCCACCCAAATGAACAGGTACTACTCCTTTATATACTTCAATGCGTTCAGCTAGATTTACAGGTAAGTTGTTGAGGGTGAAAGATGGTCCATAATTATCGATAGGCATTCCATCTAAGAAAAACTTAACCTGATTGCCCGAAAAACCATTGAGTGAAAATGTAAAATCAGATCCCATTCCTCCTGTTTCACGTATTCTTACACCAGTTGTTCTGTTCAAAACTTGATTCATGTCTGCTGATAAGTTGTGAAGCTTTTTGGCTTCTACGGCAGTTACATTATAGGGTGTTTCACGTAATTGTTGAACAGGTGTTCTGCCTTCTACTGCTATTTCGGATAGCGCTGTGGCACTATGGCCTAGCACTATATTTATAACTTGTGGTTTGGTAGAGTTTACGTGCAACTTTACCTCCTTTGTTTCATAAAACATTGATTTGGCAACTAGAGTATGATTGCCCACTGGAAGTTTCAACTCATAACGACCATCCACGTCAGTAATGGTGTTTGTCGCTGCATTTTTGAGTTGCACCACTACTGCTATAGCAGGTTCTCCACTTGAGTCGGTTATTACTCCACTTATAGATGCTGTGGAGCTTTGAGCATAAAATGAGAGGGGAAAGACTATCATCGCAATAGCCATAAAAAAGAATCTGATTAGTTTCATCAATCTTTAGATTAGTATAATTGTATGTTATCTTTAATAGTTAAAAACTATCGGCAAATGATGTTGTCTATAGTGTGTGCAAAAGTAGTGTTGAAGTGACGTGATATCAATCACTAATTTTCATTAAAAAGTGTGTAAAATCTAATTAGATATGATGAGAGTGTTTTCAATAGATTGAGAGGAATAACAAAAACGCACACTAATGATAGTGTGCGTTTCTTTTTCATATGACAATGTATTCAACTTCATGCGCCTCTATTTGCTGAGGTGTTTCGAGGTTGTAGAGCATCTTATCCAATACATTTTCTGGTAGAGGATATTCTCTATTCCGATTCTGATTTCTCCATATCTTATATGGTTTTTCTACATAGGCTATTTTGACATAAGCGCCATAATCTACAAATAAATCTACTAATTGTTTCCTCATCAAAGAGGTGATATTTGTAGCATTCCAGATAAAATCTTGTCCTTGTCGGAGATAGATTCTTGCTTGCTCTTTAGCTTCTTGCACAACCCAACCGTTTCGTTTCTTATCAGTAGGGCTAATTTTATTCTTTCGTCTGATAGCATCTAAGCTGATTATTGGAATGTCCAAGTTAAGAGATTTGATATAATGATCTTTTCCCATTCCAGGCAGCCCAGAAAGAAGAATAACCTTTGATTTAAAATTCTCAAAAGGCACATAGTCCACATAACTATCTTCCGTATTGAAATAATGATACTGAGCGGCTAATGTGGCAAATTTTCGACGTTGTCCCCAACAATAACACTCTTTGCAATATTCTTTAAACAAGCGAATATTGTCCATAAACTCCTTAGTGCTATTCGAAAGCCTTCCACAAGTATCAGCCTCGGCTAAAATTGCTAGGTGTTTAGTATTGAATCGTAAAGCCACTTCAAGTACCTTTTTCTCAGGCTCATTCTTGTCCAGAAGCCAAATAGGCAAACCATGAAAGCGTACAAGTGATGTTACCTGCTCACGAATATAAAAAGGCGTCTCTATATCTCTGAATAGAATTTCATGAGCTGTCTTTTCACCTCTTCTAGCATGTCCATGAGCTGTAATATTTCCATTGCCTTCATCTACAGTGGTAGAGCGTTTCTCTACATCGTGAAGCAAGGAAGCAGCCCAAAGTATCTCTTTGTCTTGCTCAGAGAGCGACATATATTCATCTATATATTGTAGTTCGTCCAATACCATTTGTGTATGAATCGCAACATTACCTTCTGCATGATGAATCTTGTGTTGAGGTACATTTTGCATATCTCTAATCCATTGAAACTGTTCTTCTAATTCGTTCCAACTTTTCTTTTCAGTCAACTTCCAAATCATGATTCTTCCTCCTTTCCATAATTTTGTTCCCAAGTTAGTTTTGCTCGTTGCCAATTTCTTGTCCAGTGTTCATCTGTTTTTACATGCCCTTTACGAACATACTTGAACACATTGTTCTGAAAATCAGTAACAGGAAATTCCTCTATGTTTCTACTAACTACGCCTTCTCTAGTGCATTGTTGCAGTGAGAAAGGATCTCGTGAGCCAAATACACTTTGGTCTTGAGCAAGTGTAACGATTTTATCTTTTAGAGTTTCTTTCGTCAAGTCAGAAACATCATTAACTCCAAGTTCTGGTACAGTTGGAAAATCAAATAATGCAGCATAGAATTTCACTTCCTCCCACGACAGCCACATATCCTTGATGCGCACTGCAAAGATGAAATAGTATTCTTCAATGTTTTTATACTCAATTGAATGTATAGCATATAGATTTTCTCCAAAAAGCTCAGCATCGCCTAGGTCATTTTTGATTAATGCCCAACGTTCTCTCAATTGAGCTGTCCACGGAGATGTAGTAGGGGCTGCATGCGAGCGAGCAAATACGCCCATGCTATTTAAACAATTGTTTTCGCCATCCAACTTTTCTGTATGAAGCAGTTGCTTAAACTTATTTATATCTTGCCAATATGTATGATTGAATCGGTCGTCGCTTGTTGTACCAGGTGAAAAAGGGTAATGATAGGTACGACCATATTTTTGTGATTCCATTATTTTATTTGTTTCATTTATGAATATATAATTCCTGTATCTGAAAATTATGATTAATTATCAGATAGTCTAATTGAGGAGATTAATCCTCTTTATGAAACAAAAAATTACATGGTTTCTAGTTGTAAAAAATGTGTTACGCTATATAATCCTTTGCAAAAGTAGTAAGATAATTAAAAGAATACAAGCTTTTAGTAAAAGGACTGAACACACCATGACTTACTACAGCAGAATTTTCCCCTCAAACTAGTTGGCAATACCTCCTTGCAAATCATCAGGTAAGCATTTTCAACATCAAGAGCGCTTAGACTAGAATTATATCTCGAAAACAAAAAACTGCTCAGCACTTGAGCAGTTTTAAAGTATCTACAAGAAGACGGTGTTAGTTGCCACCTAACGCAAAATTGAGTCCTAGTCTAAGACTCAGGTTGAATGGCTTTTCCTTATAGATTGTTTCAATCTTACTATTATTCTTGAAGTGATAGTTTACTCCAGGTTCGAAATATAAACCAATATTGTCTGTTATATTATATTGTGCTCCTACCGAAGCATTTACAGACCATTGGAGACGATCGATAGAAATATTTTCTCGTTTCGAGTGCTCAAGTTTATTGTTTACAATATAATCAGTAGAGAGCTTTCCCGAAACATTTTTTTCAACCATTCCACCTGTTGAAGCATAAACCATAAGTCTTTTGTTGTCCCAAATGTTATAGTTAACATTGACAGGAATCCCGATGAAATGGAGAGTTTGATTGCTAGAATAATAATTGTTATCGCTGCCTGAATGGAGCTTTGATGATAGATAACTATAGGTAACTCCACTTTTTATACTCCAACGATTGTCTAGATTGTAACTAGCTGTAGCACCTACTACTATTGGTTGTCTATGTTTTATATCTGTATATACTTCTGAATACCGATTTGCTAGAAGAATCTTTCCAAAGGCATTGCCTGTTATTGCTGCCTCTCCTTCATATACGTTGGGAGCCATTTCGTATGCAGCTAAGTTGGTATAGCCTCCTTGCTTATTATTAGCGCTTGGAGCCAAGTTGGATGCATAGAGATTTGTTCCCCATTTAGAATGTTGTTTTTTTTCTGTTTTATATGATCTAAAATCAGGTTCAGGAGCTAGATACTCTCCACTTTTTGCATATAGTTTCTTATCAGCTTTTTTGTCAAGTTTAGGAGTTTCAGCTTGTTCCAGATTTGGTTCTTCTACATTAGAATTTTCTTGTAAATCTATTGATTCTTGATTTTTAGTTTCTTTTTTATTTTTGTCCGAATTTGAAGGTGTCGTAGAGATGTAAGATGAATGCTGAGGACGTGATACATTAATTCCTTTTTTATTGATTGTTGAATAATCAGGTTCTTGATCAGAACTTGTTTGAGAAGCTTCTTTAACAGTATTGATCACGGAATCAGGAGTGTTTTCTTCTGTCGAAATCACTTCAGACACCAGTTGAGTATGTGTGTTATTGCGATTGAATGTTAGGTATCCAACAGACAAAGCTAAGAGAAATAGAATTGCTGCCGCCGATACACGTTTAACCCATAGCATTGCCCTTTTGGGTTCTTCTATAGGTGTTTGCAAGCCACCAGCAAGAATGATGTGTTCAATATCATCCCACAAACCATCAGGAGATGGCTCTTGGTGCACTTCCATTCGCTTGCGTAGTTTTTCTGACCATTGATTACTCATAGCTCATTTGTTTAATTGATCTATACTCACTTATTTGTTTTGCAAGAAGACCCTTTGCTCTGTGTAGCTGAGATGCAGAAGTGTTTTCTGTGATGTGCAATATTGAAGCTATCTCCTTGTGACTTTTTTCTTCGAAGATGAAAAGATTAAATACCGTTCTGTATCCTATTGGAAGAGAGCGAACCATGTCGAGTATGATAGATGTAGGAACATCATCAAAGTCCGCCTCCTCTTCCTCCGTAACGTCTGGCAAGTCCCAAGTTGGGCTTACGACACTCAATTTTTCGTTTTTATTCAAGAATTTGAGAGATTCGTTGACCACTATACGAGAAGACCATGCTAGTAATGAGCCAGCCCCTCTATATTCAAAATTTTTAATAGATTTCAATATTTTAATAAAACTGTCTTGTAAAACATCTTTAACATCATCGTGATTAGAGACATAGCGAGAGCAAACTGTTGTAAGATAACCAGCATACTTGTCATAGAACTCCTTCATGGCAGTTGTTTCGCCACAAATAATGCGTTCTAATAGCTCTTTTTCTTTGTCTTTATTTTCAGTCATTTAATAGTGTAGGTGCAACTTTATAACCTATTTTATCACGTATGTATCTTATAGCGCATAAGTTATACCTTTTTGCAAAGGTATAACTTATTTGATCGCTCAATATCTTTTTTTTCTTATTACTCCACTGTAACTGATAGAGTTCCGATATTTTTTTTGTCAATACCTGTTACTGTAATAAGCGTTGTGCCAGCTTTTAGTCCTTTGACTGTAAGCTTGTTTTCACCATCTACAATAGTTGCTGAAGCCACATCTTCCTTTTCCACTTTTGCTTCGTAGGGTGCTATCCCTCCAATAATAGTTACCACTTCCTCTGCATCTACTTTTAGAGTTAGTTCTTCTTTGTCAAAGTCTATACCATCTTTCTTAACAAGTATAGTGATTGTTCCTGTGTTGAGCTTACTGTCTGTAACTACAAGAGTTGTTTCACCTTTGCTTACTCCAGTAATTGTTATAACCTCTGTCTCTTTGTCTACCTCTGCTGTTGCCACTTCTTTGTCTTTCACAACTGGTGTATAAGGAGCTTCGCCATCTTTTACGCTGATTGTTACTTTTTCTCCTACTGGCACTTCTACTTTTTCTACATCAAATGTAAGTGTACCTGCTTTTTTGTCATCATCATCGCTACAAGATGCTAATGAAGCAGATAACATGATTACTGAAAGAAAAAATAATGCAGAAAGTTTTTTGAAATTTTTCATCTTCTAAATTTTAATTAAACGTTGTTTTAAAAAAGGAATTAATGTATATCTGTTTTGATACCTTCATCTATTTAAATCGGGATATTCAAGAATCTTGCATGAGGTAGAAAGAAAATGACCAAGTTTTAACGTTTTGCAACATCTTGATCATTTTCACTCAATTACTAATTATTGAACGTTTACCCTATTAGGACTATATTCTAAACTCTTTTTAGCTGGTGTAGCTTCTTGAGTTGAGTAGTCAAATTCTGCAGTTTTCTCACCACTAAAGGATTTCCATTTTAGTTTTAGTTTTACTTTTTCACCTTTTGTGTCAGGTAGCTTATCCAATTTGAAGGCTACAAGAGCATCATTTGCCACTCCATGTATATCTCCAAAGGCATTATGACGAAACTCTACTTCATAAGGGTTCTCTGGATTTTCTCCAAATACAAGATTTACATGGTGTGCTACACTTTGATTTCCCCATAGTGTTCTGA
>JASLEN010000234.1 GCA_030151105.1 Dysgonomonas sp. | reverse complement strand
ATAGAACAGTTGATGAGCACAGTAATACTGTCAATACCTATCGTAACGTGGATGGCAACTCTAGTGCTTATGCTTATGTGACTTATAATACTCCATTGAGGAATAAGAAAATAAATGTAGGAGGCTATTTCAATGTGTATTATGGCAAAACGATTGGCTTCATTAATGCTCAGAAAAATATTCAGAATAGAGTGTCCCTATCGCCTTCTGTATATGCTAGACTCAACTCGGACAAGGTGGAGGCTAATCTAAGTTTCAATGTCAGTCATAGTCTGTCTCATAATAATTTGGCTGAAAAGAAACGTTCAGACAATACTGATTATAGATTGTCCAATTCATTGAAAGTAAAGCTACCTCTTGATTTTGCCATAGAAAGTACACTTGAGTTTACGTATAAAATGGGCTTGGGAGAAGGTGTCAAAAAGGATGAGACTATGTGGAATTTGGCAGCTTCTAAACTATTCTTGAAGGAAAAACGAGGAACGCTGAAGTTCGAGTTCTACGATGTACTCAATGACCTCCGTAAACAAGAAAATACAATTAGCGGAAGCGACTATAGCAACTACTGGCGACATGTGGTCAATAACTACTTTATAGTGAGTTTTGCTTATCGCTTCAATATCACATAAAAAATAAGGAAGACTTCTAATCTTCCTTATTGTAAATCTGTAGAACAGTCATTTGAGGTTTTTGTGTAGATTCTAAAAACTCTACAGCTTCTTCTATATCCTCATCAAACTCGTATTCGTCTGCTATTTCGGTATAGTTCACAATTTCTTCGATTGAGAGCGTTGCAAATTTTTCGTTTTCGAGATAGGCTTTTACCTTTTGTTCATAGTCTTTTTCATCATTGGCAAAGAGAAGAACCGAGGTATATGCTTGTACATCTTTCTCCAATTCATCATTGCCTGCTAATGGGCTGATATTTACCAAGCCCATCCAAATGTCTTTCTTCATATTCTGTTTTTTATTTTATTCCATGCATCATGCCCACTATCTTCTTGCTCAAGGATATGAGAATCAAACCACATACAATCACAAAGATAGATATATATAAGAATATCTTACCAGCACCCAATGCTTCTACGGTTGAAGCCAAGAAACCTCCTAGAATATTGGCAAAGAAAGATGAAAGCATCCATACAGCCATCAAGACTGATGCTAGTTTGACAGGGGCTAATTTAGACACCACTGATAGGCCAACGGGAGACAAACAAAGTTCACCCATCGTATGCACAAGATATGTAAGTATTAGCCACCAAACACTTGCTTTGATAGCAATGTCTTGCACGTCTCCTCCACGTTCTGCAATAGCACCAAGCATGAAGAAGAATCCAACACCAAGTATCACCATTCCTATTCCCATTTTCAGAGGAGCACTAAATTTACGCCCAAACTTACTGGTCCAAAACCAAGCATAGAGTGGGGCAAGTGTGATGACAAAAAATGGATTTACTGATTGGAAAAATGCCGTAGGGATTGTCCACTCTCCATAGAATGGCAGATTGATTGTTCTATTGATATAGCTATCTGTATAAAGAGTGAGCGACGAGCCTGCTTGCTCAAATCCTGCCCAAAAGAAAATGGCAAAAAGAACAAAGATGAAAATAACAGTAATTCTATTTTTCTCAACTTTAGTTAGTGGAGCATCTGATTTTTGAGTTGAGTTCTTATCAACTTTTAATTTTTCAGTTTTTAACCCCAAATCTCCCAAATATTTTTTGCCTAATGTATTGTAAGCTATTTGCCCAACAAACATTCCGATGGCAGCTACTAGGAAAGCATATTTGTAGCCATGAGTCATTATTTGTTCGCCTGCTTCATTGAATGTTCCCGTAGGTGTTGCCATCCATACATCGCTAATCATCGCTAAAAGAATGGGTGCGAATAATGCTCCAATATTTACTCCCATATAGAAATAAGTGAAAGCCGCATCGCGTCTGGCATCGCCATCCTTATATAGCTTGCCTACCATAGTTGCAATATTGGGTTTAAACATTCCGTTCCCAATAATAAGAAGGAACAGGCCCAAATACATCCCAAAGTGAGAATTGATAGCAAAAAGACAGAGCTGCCCTAGCATCATCGTTGTAGCTCCAATAGTAATGGATATTCGTTGACCTAATACTTTATCAGCCAACCATCCTCCAATGAGTGGTGTGAAATAGACAAATCCAGTGAAGAAACCATATATCAAGCTAGCATCTTGTTTGTCAATTGCCAATCCGCCTTCTATCAAAGTTTTGGTGAGGTAGAGCACTAAAATGGCACGCATGCCAAAATAGGAAAAACGCTCCCATACTTCTGTAAATACTAATAACCAAAGACCCTTTGGGTGTTTTTTTTGTCCCTCTATTGCTATGTTTTCTGTCATCACTGTTTGTTCAAAAATTGCTATTCAAGCATATAAATTTGTAAAATTGCCACAAGATACGATAATATTATCTAAATTTGCAGCCGTTTAAAAACAAAAAATAAGTTTTTGGCTCGCATAATAAGCAAAATGTAAGTTGAAATATATAACACTAAAACTATGACTGAAAAAATAAGAAAGAGACTAAACGACTCTAAAGCAATGCGATGGACAGTGCTTGCCTTTGTGGCATTCACGATGTTCTGTGGTTATTTCATAACCGACCTGATGGCTCCTCTAATGGATACTTTAGGTAAAGAATTTGAATGGAATGCTGAAGAGTTTGGCTGGTTCAATAGTGCTTATGCTTGGATAAACGTATTGTTGTTTATGCTAATCATAGGTGGAATGATATTGGATAAAATAGGTGTTCGCCTTACGGGAATTGTATCAAGTAGCCTTATGATCTTGGGATGTGCTATTAAATATTATGCAATATCTCAGCCAGATGCATTTGCTGGAGAAATGTTTGGTTTGAAAACTCAAGTGTTGACAGCTTGTATTGGTTTCGCTATTTTTGGTCTAGGCATAGAGATGGCAGGTATTACTGTCACAAAAGTGATTGCTCGTTGGTTCAAGGGGTACGAAATAGCTCTCGCAATGGGACTTCAAGTTGCAGTAGCTCGACTAGGAACTGGACTTGCACTAAGTACAGCCAATCCGTTGACAAATGCTTTGGGCAGTGTTTCGGCTCCTATGTTGATTGGATTGGTAGCCCTGTGTATCGGTCTGATTAGCTACTTGGTGTTTTGTGTAATGGATAAGAAGTTAGATGCTTCTATTGGAGAGGAAAAAGAAGACGACGATGCACCTTTCCAAGTGAAAGACATTCTGTTAGTTATATCCAACAAAGGGTTTTGGCTGATTGCTGTTCTTTGTGTTTTATTCTATTCGGCTGTTTTCCCATTCTTGAAATATGCAACTCCATTGATGACAAACAAATATGGAGTAGATCCAAATCTTGCAGGCTTGATTCCTGCAATTCTTCCTTTTGGTACAATTATTCTTACTCCCACCTTTGGCTATATCTACGATAGAAAAGGAAAAGGAGCTACTATAATGATGGCGGGAGCCTTATTACTTATCATAGTTCACGCCTTATTTGCTCAACCATTTTTGAATGAGTGGTGGTTTGCAGCTACTTTGATGGTCTTCTTAGGAGTTGCTTTTGCTATGGTTCCTTCGGCAATGTGGCCTTCTGTACCTAAGATTATTCCTCAAAATCAATTGGGTACGGCTTACGGGTTAATATTCTGGACACAAAATATTGGACTGGGTGGTGTGCCTCTTCTGATAGGATGGGTATTGAATAAGTATTGTATCACAGGAGCTATAGATGGTAAAACGACATACGATTTTACTCTGCCCATGATTATTTTTGCAGGCTTTGGAGTATTGGCACTTGGTGTGGCATTCTTGTTGAAGTTGGAAGATAAGAAGAAAGGTTATGGACTAGAAAAACCCAATATAAAGGAATAACTATTAGAATAGTTTTCTCTTCAAAATAAAAAACCGACTTCATTCATTTGAAGTCGGTTTTTGTTTTTAGAATAGATTATTCTATTTCTTATTTCGCCAAATCAGCAGCAATTTCTTCACCGATTTTTGCAAGTTCTGCTAGTTGAGCTTCAGAGAAGTTTTCAATAGCATCTTTGTTATCTTCCATGAATTTTGCAAACTCTTCTGCATATTTTACAGACTCAGTTGCTGCAGTCATATCACCAGCTTTTACTTGTTTAGCAAGCTCTGCGTTTTTCTTAACAAACGCAACATATTGGTCAAATGCTGAATTTTCAGTAGAAGCTTCTTCTGCTGGAGCTGCCACTGTTTCTGTAGCTACTGTTTCTGTAGATTCTGTTTTAGCTGAACCACCACAAGCAGTGAAAGATACTGCTGCGATTACACAAAGAGAAAGAAATAATTTTTTCATTTTTGTTTGTTGTTTAAAATTTGTTTTAACCATAAAAAATCGGGTGCAAATGTATATCAATATTTCTGAATTTTAAAGCTTTTGAGAAAAACAATTAAAGAATCGAAAAATATTATAAATGCACTTTTCTATGGGTTAATTATCAAATGTTTAGACAATATTCAGCGTCTCTCAAGTAGAACAACATTCTCCACGTGATGAGTGTGAGGAAACATATCTACGGGTTGAACCTTTACAACCTTATATTTTTCGTCCATCAAACTCAAGTCTCTGGCTTGTGTAGCTGGATTGCAGCTAACATAAACAATACGCTTTGGAGCTGCAAAAAGAATAACATTGACTACATCTTCATGCATTCCAGCACGAGGTGGATCAGTAATAATAACGTCTGGTTTTCCATGTTCATTGATAAACTCTTGGGTGAGGATATCCTTCATGTCGCCAGCATAGAATAGCGTATTACTAATATTGTTGTATTCTGAGTTTGCTTTAGCATCCGAAATGGCATCTTCAACATATTCTATTCCTACTACTTTTTTAGCTTGACGAGCCACAAAGTTTGCAATAGTTCCTGTACCTGTATAGAGGTCATAAACAAGTTCGTCTCCAGATAGTCCCGCAAAGTCACGAGTTATTTTGTACAATTCGTACGCTTGCTCACTATTTGTTTGATAGAAAGATTTTGGTCCTATTTTGAATTTCAAGCCTTCCATCTCTTCATACATGTGATCTTTGCCGCTCCATGTATGCACCTCTTGGTCGCCAATGGTGTCGTTTGCTTTTTGATTGATAATGTAGAGAAGAGATGTTATTTGAGGAAATTCCTTTTCAATGGCACTCATTAGATCATCTCGTTGCTCTTTCTCGTCATCGTAGAAAACAACGATTAGCATCAGTTCACCCGTTGATGATGTGCGAACAACTAGGGTACGCATCAAGCCTCCTCTATTTCTTAAATCAAAGAAGGTATAACCTTTGTTGAAACAATATTGGCGGATAAAATTTCTTATTTGATTCGAGATATCATCTTGAAGCCAACACTTGTTGATATCTAAGACTTTGTCAAATGCGCCAGGAATATGAAACCCTAAGCCATTCATGTTGTCAAAGCTTTCGCCAGATGCGATTTGTTCTTCAGTCAGCCATCTCTTGTTGGAGAAGGTAAACTCTAATTTATTTCTATAAAACTCTGTTTTTTTAGATCCTAGAATAGGTGAGATCTCAGGTAGTTCTATCTTGCCCAATCGGGTCAAGTTGTCTACCACCTGTTTTTCTTTATATCTTATTTGATCTGCATAGGGTAGAATTTGCCACTTGCAGCCACCACACACACCAAAGTGTTCGCATAGTGCCTCTACTCTGTTTGGCGATTTTTCAACAATACGCATTACTTTTCCTTCGGCAAATTTCTTGCGTTTACGTCTTAGTTGCACATCTACCACATCGCCAGGTATTACAAATGGTACAAATACCACTCGGTCGTCCACTCGTGCTATTGCCTTTCCTTCCGCAGCTACATCCACTATTTCTACATTTTCGTAGATAGGTAGTGCTTTCATTTTTCTTGCCATATTGTTGTTTTCAGTTGAGAGGGCAAAGATACATTTTAAAATTTATATTTTAGATAAAAAGAAGAGAGCTGCTTATATCTCAAATTAGAAAATAGAGTTCTATTTATTTTTGCTACATTTAAGCTTTAAATTAAAATCATAAACTATGAGAAAGTTTTTATACCTAGCAAGTATATTGCTAGCACTAATCGTATTTGGCTCGTGCAACAAAATAGCAGAGCCTACAAAAATTAATGTCTTGCAATTCAACATCTGGCAAGAAGGTACATCTGTAGAAGGTGGCTATGAAGGAATCATTTCACAAATATTGCAAGCAGAGGCTGATATTGTCTTTTTGAGTGAGGTGAGAAACTATAAGGATACCCGATTCTGTGATAGAATTGTCAAGTCACTGCAAGATAGTGGACAGGTGTTCTATTCATTTTATAGTGACGATTCTGGAATATTAACTCGTTTTCCGATAAAAGACTCTACTGTAATCTATCCTCTCCAAAATGATGCAGGCAGTGCTTATAGAGCTTTGGTTGAGATTGAAGGGCAAGAGTTTGCTCTATATACCACTCACCTAGATTATCGTAACTGTGCCTACTATGATGTGTTGGGATATGATGGCAGCACTTGGAAGGAACGTCCTCGTTTACTAGATGTGGATTCAATATTGATGTTGAATGTGATGTCGAAGCGTGACGATGGTATGGCTGCAATTATAGCTCATGGAAACAAAGATAGAGAGGCTAGACGAATAGTTCTGATAGGTGGAGATTATAACGAACCTTCATTCTTAGACTGGCAAGAGGATACTAAAGATATGTTTGATCATGGTGGAATTGTGGTAGATTGGACAGTGACCAAGATGCTAGATAGCAATAATTATAAGGATGCTTATCGAGAGATGTATCCTAATGCAGTCACTCATCCAGGTTTTACTTTTCCTTCTCAGAATAAGTTAGTTCCAATTTCGAGACTTGCATGGGCACCCAAGAGTGACGAACGTGAGCGTGTAGATTATATTCACTATTCGCCATCGCCAAAACTCAAGTTGGTGGATGCTGTGGTGTGGGGACCTCGAGAATCAATTGCTTTCAATGAGGAGATCATGGAAAACACGCAAGACCCTTTCAGAATAGGGACAGGTGTGTGGCCTACCGATCATAAGGCGGTGTTGGCAACATTTGAACTGACGAAGTAAGTCTATAGAGTGAACCCTAAAAGTTATTCTATGATACCTAAAATGTGAAATGTTTTAATCGTAGGATATAAAAAAAATAATCCTCAAGGCTATAAGCTTTGAGGATTATCGACTTCCCAATAATAAAACACATTTTGTTCAATCAGATTCCCAATTGAGTTATCCATTTCTCGATTCGTTCTTCTGTTTTTTCTGATTCATTGTCTTCATCCAAAGGTAAACCACAGAAGAAACCATCTTTTTCAGATATAGATTCGTCGTAACTGTAGTCTGAGGCATCCACTTTGTTTCCTATCAAGCTTGCTCCCGCTTTGGTGGCAGCTTCTGCAATAGTGCCAATGGCATCGCAAAATGTATCACTGTATGATGCTCCATCGCCGAGACCAAAGACTCCTACTTTTTTGCCTTTCAAGTCTGCCTTTGCTAGTTTTCCTATAAAGTCATCCCAGTCGCATTGCAAGTCTCCAAATCCCTGAGTTGACGAGCCTAGCAAAAGAATTTCGTATTCGCTGAGTTGTTCTACTTTGGCTTTCCCAATATCGAACACATCAGATGAGGTAACGTTAAGTTTTTTAGCTATTAGTTCTGCTGCATCTTGTGTTGAGCCTGTATCCGAACCGTAAAATATTCCTATATTTTTCATGTCTATTGTTTTTAGAAATTGTATCTAACAAAGTACGTTTATTAGACTAGAGGGTGCAATCGCAAAATGTGAGTAAATATGTGTATAGAAGTAATGAAATGTAGGGAGAGCGGATAGAAAAAGGGCTTGCCAACCTTAGTTAGACAAGCCCAACATATATAAAATAGTCAAGTTAGTTGTTTACGCCTTTTTCATCTTATCTACTTTGTTTACATATCTACCATAAATAATCAGGGCAATGGCTGAAACCAATCCTACAAAGAAGAAGACAATCCATAGATAATGAGCATTTGCAGTAGCTGCAGCATAATCGGCCGCAAAGTTGGTAGAGTGAGCAAATCTTTCTGAATTTGGATCAGGACAGAAAGCCTCTAGTAAGAATCCTGAAACACCAAAGGCTATCAAGGATGATACGAACGAGTGTAGGTGACTGAAGCCTAGATATAGTCCTTCTTCTCCTTTAGGTGATTGTAAAGAAAAATATTCTAAGAAACGAGGTGAAATGAAGCATTCAGCCAAGGCTTGAAAAGCAATTCCTACCATCATCATCAATGTTACAGGGTGGAAGCCAAGAATCTCCTCACTCCCCATCAAGTTACCCGATGCCATCACAAGAGCTGATATTGGGATGATAAACATTCCCACTGTAATGGATGCAAGAGCCGAACGCTTGCGCATAAAGCTAGTAACAATATTTACAAAGATGAAAACGATTAATGGATTTACGTTTGCTATCCATCCAGGTGATGCGTCTTCTCCTACCATTCTGATAACGTATTTAGGCATAGAAGCATACATTTGCTGTTGCACAGTCCAGAAACCACTTGTGATAAGTATTAGAGCTACAAGTCGTCCGTTTTGACATACTTTGACGAGTGCTGCCCATATTTCTTTCAAGCTCTTTCCTTCACCTTCTGTTTTGGTTGATTGATAGAAGAAGAAAACAGCGATAAGAGCTAGGATAGTCATCGTTGCCGAAAAATAGTTGAGATAAACTAATCCTAAGTCTCCTAAACTTCTTCGCAATGGGTCAACCACAGTTTTTCCTGTGAATGCTCCAATATTTACCATCATATAGAAGATAGCAAATCCACGTGCTCTGGTATCTTCTGTTGTTTCTTTAGCTACTGTTCCAGAGATTACTGATTTAATGAATGCTCCGCCAATTACAAGGAATGCAAGTGTAGGGACAATAGCCCATTGGTGCATACTCTGACGCAAACCAGTATATTCTGTGTTTCGTCCAAATTCAACTAACCCTAAATTGTTAAAAAAATCGGAGAATGAACCATCGCCTGCTCCAGTTCCGTACGAAACTAATCCTGCATTTTCGAGCATAGTTGGCAAAATACCCAATCCCAAATAGCCCACAGAAAGCAATGAGAATGCTAAAATAATAGCCTTGCGAAAACCAATCTTGTCAGCATAAGCTCCAGTGAAAGTGGGCAATAAATAGAGCATTGCCGAGAAAATTCCCGATATGATACCTGCTTGAGCATCAGAGAATCCCCAGATGTTTGATAGGTATAAAGTGAGTACAATAAAAACAGCGTAATATGCTAGTCGCTCTAAAAGTTCTACAGAATTGGCTACCCAGAAAGCCTTAGAAAATTGAGAAAAATAGTTAGATAAAGTTGACTTTTGATTCATTTATTTCTTCGAATGATTTACAATTTGATATTAATTGTCGGCAAAAATAGATAAAAAAGAGCAGAATCACGGATAGATTGTATCTTTTATGTTATACAACATGAAGGCGTATCAATAAGAAACTATACTATCTAGCTCAAGAGGATTGATGAGGATGTGAATAGTGTCTCCTTTCTTGTAAGCATTATGTGTATAGCCTTTCCGCTCTATATGAGTAGAGTAGATGGTGTCGTTATAGTTGTATTCTACCTCTAATCTTGTACCGAGGTGTGATGTGGTAATGGTACTTGCGCTACGTCCTTTATTTCTAACTTTAGTCTGTGTTTCTTTGATGGTGGTTGGTTTTGCCGTTTTCACAATGGCGGGGATGGTGACTTTTTCAGGCTCAGTAAGTAAAGAGTATATCATAACAATACCTACAACTAGCGTACACAGCCCTATTTGAATTAGCGTTTTCATGTTATTTCTCTTTTAGCAGCTCTATTCTAAAGGTTGTACCCATATCTATTTCCGATTTCAATACATAGATTCGTCCTTTGTGATAGGTTTCTATAATGCGTTTAGCCAAGGAAAGCCCTAGCCCCCAACCTCTCGATTTGCTAGTGTAGCCAGGATTGAAGATGGTTTTAAATTTCGACTTTGGCATTCCCTTTCCAGTATCCGATATGTCTAGAATTATGTTGTCTCCCTTTTCTTCTAACCTAAATTCGATTTTACCAGCACCACTCATCGCATCTACTGCATTCTTAGTTAGATTCTCTATTACCCATGCATAGAGTGATTCACTCACATTGGCATATACAGGATGAGAGGGGAAATGAAGAACGAACTCAACTTTCTTAGATATCCGTTTTTCGAGATAGAAGATTGCCTGTTTCGTTAATTCCACTAAATCCTCTTTTTGGAGTGTTGGTTTAGAACCTATTTTGGAAAAACGATCTGTAATTTTTTGTAAACGATTGATGTCTTTTTCCATATCTACAGCGATGCTCTCGTCAATACCTTTGAGCCTAAGGTACTCTATCCATGCTATGAGGGACGAAAGAGGCGTTCCTAGCTGATGAGCTGTTTCTTTCGAAAGCCCTACCCATAGTCTGTCTTGCTCCATGCGTTTAGTAGAAAGCAGAGCGAGTATAGAAGACAGTACAAAAATAGTTAATACAGCCAATTGTACATAAGGAAATAGTTGTAATCGCTTGAGAGTGTAAGAGTCATCATAATAGACATACTGCTCCACATCCTGATATTCGATGAGAATAGGCTCATGCTTCTTTTCAAAAGACGTTGCTTGCTCTTTAAGATAGGTTTGTTCGTCCTTCCCTTCTAAATCTATATTGGTAGAGGTATATAAATCAGCTTGTTTGTCGTACAAAATAACAGGTATGGTTGTATTGCTCTGGAGAATCAGCACGATGAGATTGAGGTTCGCATCATCCTCAGAGTCTATTATCTCTTTGGTAGCTTCAGCCCAGATAGTCATTTTGTTGCGCTCTTCTCTCGATAGGTCAGATACCAAATGATGCGACACAAGAAGTGAACCCACAGCAATAATTATCGCCATAGCCACAAACATGTATCTCGAAAATACTTTCTTATTTAAAAAGAGTTTCATTATCACAAATATAGTAACGATAAAGTATAAGGTGTGGTATATATCAGTTAGAATTTAACAAATTGGTGTATAAACTCTAGTTAAGATAAATGTAACGTTAAATCATCCAAAGTCTGTGAATCCTCTATGCTTAATTCTTTACCTTTGGCACTTATTTTATTTTCAAAAAACAAATGAAACAAACATATTACCGAGAGTTTGGCGAATTATTGTCCAAACACTTCCCTTATAAAGTTCAAAAAATATCAATCAATGCAGGTTTCACTTGCCCCAATCGAGATGGGTCTAAGGCTGTGGGAGGGTGTACCTATTGCAACAATCAGAGTTTCAGTCCTGGATATGGAGGGAAACAAAAGACTGTAAGTCAGCAATTGGAAGAGGGAATTGAGTTCTTCTCTCATAAATATCCAGAAATGAAGTATCTGGCTTATTTCCAGTCTTATACCAATACGTATGATAGCATCGACAAATTGATTGCATTGTACGAAGAGGCTCTGTCTTATCCCAATGTGGTAGGTCTAATTATTGGTACACGTCCAGATTGTATGCCTGACGATTTGCTCGATTATTTCGCTGAATTGAATAAAAAAACATTCCTTGTCATTGAGTATGGTTTAGAATCAACGCTGGATTCTACTCTCGAATTTATCAATAGAGGGCATACGCATGCCGAAAGTGTGGAAGCCATCAAGAAAACAGCAGCCAAAGGAATTTATACGGGGGCGCACTTGATATTAGGTTTGCCACACGAAACGAGAGAGCAGGTGCTTTCTCATGCTGATGTAATCTCAAAATTGCCTCTTACTACCGTAAAGCTACACCAACTGCAACTAATAAAAGGGACAGTGATGGCAAAGCAATATAGGGTGAATCCTGAATGGTTTGATCTTTTTGAAGTAGATGAGTATATAGACTTAGCAATAGATTTTGCAGAACGATTGAACCCTGATTTCATCATCGAAAGATTTGTATCACAATCGCCCAAGTCATTGCTCATTGCTCCAGATTGGGGTTTAAAGAATTTTGAGTTTACGGCTAAGGTTTTGAAACGATTTGGGGAAAGAAACACTAAACAAGGACGATTATACAAATAAAAACAAGATGTAAGTTTATGTGCAATACGAATGAAATCAGCTTTTGGGGGCTACGCCTCAATTATAAGCAATTGTTGAAAATGGCAATTCCTATCTATATTGTATTTGGAGTTCTAGCTTTCTATTTCTATCTAAATTCTGAATTAATGGTTCAAAACGTCGGTTATGTATTTGTAGCAATAGCTGTCTTCCAAATTGCATTTTTTGCTATTTTTCTTAGGAAAGTGAAAATTATCCAGAATTCTAGCGGTCAACTTGAAATTTATCATTTTAACAAAATACAATTTTCTACAGATATTAAGTCGTTAGAATACATAAGGACAGTAGATGTTTTTAACGCAAAAAGGATAGATTCAGTGCTATTTCATTTCGCGAACAAAAGCTTTTCGTATGTACTTTTTCAAAATCGTAATTTAGGTAGTACAAAAAACGATGTTGCTATTCTGCATTTTATCAAACAACTCGTAGAAAAAGAAGGTCTTGTAGAACAGAGGGCTGAGGGAATGTCGTTTAAGAAAAGGTTTGATTATAAAAGAAACGATTAATCTTGTGCAAGGTTTGATGAAAATGAATTAGTTAGGTGAAATGTCCAGAGCCTCAAACGATTTGAGGAAAGAGATACAAGACAAGGAAAACTTTATAAATTAAAACAAAACTATTATGTTAAACCTAAGTGCACCCCAATACTTCAGAGCTATAGCAAAACCTGTAACCAATGCAGAAACCATTGCCACCATCGAACAGTCGTATGGAGAGGACGTTACAATCTTTGAAGTGGATAGAACAATTGCATCGCTTCAATGTACATGGGATGCCGAATATGAAGACTATGCAGGCAAGATATATGGTGAAGAAAAAAACGGATCAAAACATTCGCTATTCAACATCCTAGAACATGGATATAATGGTCTGTTTAAACTCTACGACAGTGATGAGAAGTTTGAAAATCGCACTATCCATTTGGAGGAGGGAACACGTATTATAATTGCTTTTCAATACAGCGACGAACGTGCCGAATATGCCGCAGAGGTAGGCAACGGGGCTGTGGAAGAGGATGTTTTCGATTGGATTGCTGTTTTCTTGCTCAAAGGAGAGGAGTTGACGCTGTTTGCCGATTTTGAATGTGCATAACATTATAGAAATAGTAAAAACAATTGTTATATTTGTTCTAAACAAAATTAAGGCTTAGAAATGGCTCTCAAACAACAACAATTACTCAAACAACAGCAAAAGCTTTCGCCCATGCAGATGCAAGTCATTAAGTTGACAGAGTTGCCTGCGCTC
>JASLEN010000217.1 GCA_030151105.1 Dysgonomonas sp. | reverse complement strand
TTCAATTCCTCATAGTCTAGAGCATCAATATGTTCTTCTATAACATTTACTGCCGAATCGTAGAACATATTTACAATGTCAAGACCAAGTCTTTCGCCCATCAAAGCATTTCTACGACGTTTATAAATTACCTCACGCTGTGAGTTCATCACATCATCATACTCCAATAGACGTTTACGGATTCCAAAGTTATTTTCTTCCACCTTACGTTGAGCACGCTCTACAGATTTACTCAACATGCTATGTTCCAACATCTCTCCTTCTTTGAAGCCCATTCTGTCCATCATTCCAGCTATACGCTCAGATGCAAATAGACGCATCAAATCATCTTCAAGAGATATGTAAAACACTGATGATCCTGGATCCCCTTGACGTCCAGCACGTCCACGCAGCTGACGGTCAACACGACGAGATTCGTGACGTTCTGTACCAATAATAGCCAATCCGCCAGCAGCTTTAACCTCTGGAGCCAACTTAATGTCAGTACCACGACCAGCCATATTGGTTGCGATAGTTACAGCACCTACTTGTCCTGCTTGAGCTACCACATCAGCCTCACGTTGGTGAAGTTTAGCATTCAATACGTTATGAGGAATTTTTCTCATTTGAAGCATCTTGCTCAACAATTCAGAAATTTCTACAGAAGTGGTTCCCACAAGAACTGCTCTACCCTCTTCTACAAGCACCTGAATTTCCTCAATAACCGCAGTATATTTTTCACGTTTTGTTTTATAGATACGATCATTCATATCTCTACGTGCAATTGGTCTATTTGTAGGAATAACCACAACATCCAATTTGTAGATATCCCAGAACTCACCCGCTTCTGTCTCTGCTGTACCAGTCATCCCCGCAAGTTTATTATACATACGGAAATAGTTTTGCAGCGTAACAGTTGCAAAAGTTTGAGTCGCAGCCTCCACTTTCACACGCTCCTTAGCCTCTAGTGCTTGGTGAAGTCCATCCGAATAACGGCGTCCATCCATGATACGTCCAGTTTGCTCGTCAACAATCATTACTTTATTGTCAACTACCACATATTCATCATCTTTTTCAAATAATGCATACGCTTTCAACAATTGAGTAACGGTATGAACACGCTCCGACTTGATTGAATAGTTTTGCATAATCTCATCTTTCTTCTCTGCTTTTTCTTCATCAGAAAGAGTATGATTTTCAAGATCAGACAATTCAGAACTAATATCTGGAAGAACAAAGAACTTAGGGTCATCAGAATTCCCTGTCAATAGGTCAATTCCTTTTTCTGTAAGCTCAATGCTATTATTTTTTTCATCAATAATGAAGTACAACTCATCTGTTACAATGTGCATATTACGGCTTTGCTCTGCCATATAATGCTCTTCTGTCTTCAACATTGTAGCCTTAACTCCTTCCTCACTCAAGAATTTAATGAGTGCATTGTTTTTAGGCATACCTTTGAACGAACGGAAAAGCAACAAAGCACCTTCTTCTGCAACTTTTTTATCGCTTGAAGCCATTTTATTTTTTGCTTCTGCCAGAAGTTTAGTACAAAAATCACGTTGTGCTTTTACAATAACTTCTACACGAGGGCGAAACTCTTCAAACAATTGCTCTTCACCTTTTGGAACTGGTCCCGAAATAATCAATGGTGTACGAGCATCGTCAATCAATACAGAGTCAACCTCGTCCACAATCGCAAAGTTATGTTTGCGTTGCACCAAGTCCGAAGGATTAACAGCCATATTATCACGAAGATAATCGAACCCGAATTCATTATTTGTTCCAAAAGTAATATCTGCTCTATACGCATTACGTCTAGCCTCAGAGTTTGGTTCATGCTTATCAATACAGTCAACAGTCAAACCATTGAACATATATAGAGGTCCCATCCACTCCGAGTCACGTTTTGCTAGATAGTCATTTACCGTTACGACGTGTACTCCAAGTCCAGTCAATGCATTTAGGAATACAGGTAAAGTTCCAACAAGGGTTTTACCCTCACCCGTAGCCATCTCTGCAATACGTCCTTTGTGAAGCACAACCCCACCAAACAATTGTACATCATAATGTACCATGTTCCAAAGGATTTCACTTCCACCCGCAGTCCATGAATTAAAATAAATTGCTTTATCTCCCTCAATTGTCAAGAAATCGTTCTTCTCATTCTCTGCCAATTTTCTATCATGATCGGTAGCAGTCACTTCGATTTCTTCATTTTCAGATAAACGACGTGCTGTTTCTTTAGCAATACAAAATACTTCTGGAAGAACTTTTTCTAATACTTCTTCGTATTTTTCTGTTATTACTTTTTCAATTTTGTCTATTTCTGTCCAAACATCCTCACGTTTGTCTATATCCAAAGTCTTGATCGTAGCTTTCAGTTCTGCTACTTTTTTAGTTTCAGCAGCTACATAGTCTTGAATTTGTGCACGAATGGCAGCAGTTTTGTTGCGCAGTTCATCATGCGACAATTTCTCAAATTGAGGATAAAGTTCTTTTATACGATCTACGTAAGGATTTATTTCCTTTAGATCTCGTTGAGATTTATTTCCAAATATTTTGGATAAAAAGTTAGTAAAGCTCATTTTATATCTTGTTTTTATTTTTTCTAAATTAATTTCTTCTATTGAATCTCGATCAGCGGATAATCTTTAGCTGCACTAGGTGCACGAATACGCATGATATAAGCAATAGAAGGAGCAATCTCAGTAGCTCTGATTACACGTCGTATTTTTTCAGCCTTAATATGTGCTCCAAAGAAAATAACAGGACAACTGATAGCATCATTTCTAACTATCTTTTCCTTTGTGTCTGCATTCTGTTCATCTGCAACTTTGAAACTCGGCTGAATCTCGACAATCAAATCACCAACATTTTGAAAAGATAAGCCTTTCTTTATAGCTTCTACCTCACTAGAGGTATTGTCCAAAAATAGTTGATGCTGTGTATATACGGCATGAACACCCGAAAATTCTGCAACAAACTCTGCTGCTACTTTCTGGATTTCATTTAGTTTTATTTCTTTTGATTTGATCAATTCTCTATTTAAGAAAATCTGACCATTATAGTATCTATCTACCCATTTTTCATTTTGTCCATAGATAGCCATCAAATACATATTGAGCAGAGCCTCACATCTATTTACATAGAAAACACCACCTCCAACTTCAGGCAGATTCTTTTCGCTTGGAACAGAAGAATTATAATAACCTGTAGAAGAAACAATGATAAGTGTATTTTGCAGCCCAATCGTTTTTTCTATCTCATCAAGAACTAACTCCAAGTCTTTATCTAGACGTATATAGGTGTCTTTTGACTCCAATCCAAACTCAGCTGCCTCAGGATATTTACCTGCATAGAAGGTCAATGATAGAAAATCGGGAGCTGGACGTTTTCCTAGATCTGCTTTAGCAACAAGGTTGAGAGCAGTTTCACGCACATTCTCGTTTACAAAAGGAGACTGTTTAAACCACTTATAAGTATCTTTATGATTGCCTAAATTATGTTGAAATCCACCTTCATTTTGCGTATAAGGAAATACATTATACGTTTTTTTGCTTTCTAATGGCGACCATTGCAAACCCCAAGCCTTGACAGAATAGCTATCCGCCTTACGATTATCCTGATCTACTGTCCAATAAAAATCTTTGTAAAAAGTTGTTGACGACCATTTTCCTGAATAGTCATCAATCCAATATGCTGCATTTCCTCTATGACCAGCTGCGATAAGTGCCTGTGTAGCTTGTGGAGCAAAAGAAAACACATCAGATTGTCCTTGCGATGCTACTTTCAACTCATCTGCAATAGTAGAACCTTTTAGAGCTAAAGGGGAAAGTCTCTCTTGAGTATAGTTTCCTATAAAATTCTCATCCCAAAAGATATGCTCTATCTTTTTATTTTTTTGAGAATAGTTGTGGGTATCCACAATCCCATGATAAGTAGGATTAGCTCCTGTAAAGATAGTTGCTAGTGTTGAAGCTTCATTCAGATTTGAGAAATCGAACTGCATATTTTGATACACTAGTCCTTCCGCCAATAGACGTTTAAAGCCTCTTTCACCAAATGCATGCTTAAATTGCTCGATATAATCACCTCTAAGCTGATCTATAGTAATGCTAACCACAAGCTTTGGCGTCTCTTTGGGAGAAGTTTGAGCTTGCAACGAGCCTACTGTAAGTATTGCAACAAGAGAGGTTATTATTCGTATCATTCTATCTTAACCGATGTCTTTCTTTAAATTGATTCTTTTAATTCTTTGTTTGCTTATATGTTAAAACATTGGTTCCCGATCTTACATAAAGTGCTAATATATAGGGAATAAATGCAATTTCAAATCTTTGAGGTATAAAAGCAAAGCCTAGTATAAACAAAGAAAGCACGGCAAAGTTAACAAAATGATAAGAAATAACATATTTAGTGAGTGATTTTACAAAGAAAAATGGAATAAAAAATAAAGGTAGTGGATTCAACCATACCAAATTCCAGTTTGCATCTACACATGGATGCTCTGAAAAGAACATCAAGAAGAAAATAACACAACCACCTAGCCCCGCTACAAGGAACAAAACGGAATCAAATAGCATTGCTACCATTTGTTTCTGTTTCTTTAGTTGAAGATAAGAAATAAAAACCGCCAACAACATTAGCAAAAATCCAACATAAAGAGGCTCATTCGCGCTCCTTTCTTTTGTCTGCTTAGATATTTGCAAAGCTAAAGCTCCATCCTCTGCCACGAGCAGATCTTCG
>JASLEN010000192.1 GCA_030151105.1 Dysgonomonas sp. | reverse complement strand
GAGTCATATCTCTACTCATGGCATCGTTGGGACGCATAGAACCAAGATACTCAAAATTGCCAGTAGGAGTGTCACAGATGGCTACACCTGCCGCTGCTTTCCCATAGTTATGACTATCTACGTGCAACCAAAGCACGAACTTTTTAGTTTGGTCGTTATATATTACTTTGGGACGTTCTAGCACATTAGAAGGATGTAGATCCGAATCTTCATTCTCTAGGTCTGGTTTCAAGACCACTCCCTCAAATTTCCAATTCGTAAGGTCGGTAGATGAGTAACATGATACTCCCCCTGCCTCTGTACGATAGCACTCCCAACTTGGCACTTTGGGATTCCAATAAGTAGAATCACCTTTGTACTCTCCGTACCAATAGTACGTTCCTTCGTGATACATTATTCCTCCACCATGTGCATTAATCTGATTGCCATCTGTATCGAGCCATACTGCGCCAGATTCGATAAACTGTGCTGGCGACTGAGAAGCAACTTTTTTCTCTCCGCAGCTTGTCAACATTACTATCAGAGCAATAATGCTAAGTGTAAAACATTTTTTCATAGATATAAATTATTTGATTTCAATAGTTGTTTCTACCGACTTGAGCCATGGAGATGTAAAACGAACTTTCAACTCCCCCTTTTCTCCTTGTGCTTGCACATAAGCTAGGATACGCCCATGAAAAACACGATGTACATTGTCAGTATAATCAGTCATGTCTTCATTGTTTCCTGCTTCTAAGCCTAAGAGTTTAGCAGGCCCAACCAATTCGCAAGTAACCTCATTGTCAGATAGCATTACAGGTATTCCTCTCTCATCCACAACTTGAACAACGATTTGAGCAACTCCGCTTTCTTTAGAAATAGAAGTCTCATCCGACTCTATTCTTAAAGCATAAGGTTTTGCCGAAGATTGAATAGAATTACGTGTTATTTCATTCCCTTTAGCATCAAATCCAACAACTTCCAATGTACCATTTTCATATGGAATATCCCAATGAATGATTCCACTATTTGTATTATAATCGGTCATTTGACCAACAACCTTACCGTCCAACTCTAGTTGTGCTTTGTCAGCATTAGTATAGCACACAACTCGTATAAGTTGTCCTGACTCATAGTTCCAGATAGGCCATGCATCCATAGATGGAGTTTTTTCTTCATAATTCTTACCATCTTCCTTTGCATTCAATTGCGACCACACATCTTTCATCTGTGATTTGCTTCCCTTGCCTGGAGTAGGATATGTACCCAAGTAAGACATAGCTTTATCTCCCCAAAGAGATTGACGGAAATATCCACGTGGTTTTATAAATCCTCCAAAATCTAATAAACCTGAATAGAATCCTCTTGATGGCCAACTACCCGACTCACCAAGATAATCTATTCCTGTCCAAAGGAATTGTCCAAAGATAAAGTCTCTATCCATTACAGCTTGCCATTCTTTACGCTCATGTCTATTTTCACTACCGTAAATTATTCTATTAGGATATTTTTTATGATCCTCATCATAGCGACTCTCTGTATAATTATAGCCTGCAATATCTAATGCTCCTGGATATTCTGTTTCGTTAGACATAGCCACACCAGCCAATCCTGCGGTCACTGGTCTATACTTGTCATTAGCCCTGACTACCGCTGCCAAACGTTTGGCAATTTCGCCCAGACGCATAGCATCAGGAGCATCTTTTTTGTACCCTCCAAAAATAGGTTGAGTAAATCCGCCCTCTCCTGTTCCGTCCAATACTGGATGAGAATATGGATCATTCGGATAATCGACTTCATTTCCAATACTCCATGCAAATATCGAAACATGATTTCTATCTCTCAACACCATATCTTTTAGATCTTTCTCTCCCCAATCCTTGAAAATATCATAAGTGCCTTGAAAGCCAGGAGTACCTACATTCCATCCCTCTAGCCATTTTCTTTTTGCAAATTCCCATTCATCATAGGCTTCATTCAAAACTAAAAGTCCGAGTTCGTCACAGAGCTCATATAAATGTGGAGCTTGTGGATTGTGGCTTGTACGGATTGCATTTACGCCCAATTCTTTGAGTGTTAGCAGGCGTCTTTTCCACACATCCTTAGGAACTGCCGAACCTAACACTCCCGCATCGTGATGCAAACATACACCCTTCATTTTCATAGACTCTCCATTCAAAGAGAAACCCTTATTGGCATCAAAGGTAAAATTACGGAAACCTGTTCGTGTAGTCGTTTTATCTACTACTTTTCCATTCTTCATCACGGTTGTCTGCAAAGTGTATAAGTTAGGCTTATTCAAACTCCAAAGCTCTGGTTTATTCACATTAATTGAAGTTGCGATCTTTTCTGACGATTGTGATTTAATTGTCACGTTCTGCGACTTCTTTGCTACCACTTTTCCATCCGCAGCTAATAATTCGTTGATGATGCTCAATTGTTCATTATTGGCTGCGTCGTTTTCTACCTCAACCTCTATATGCAGCACTCCTCTGCTACCTTTCACTTCTGGATACGCAAAGACTCCCCATTGGGCAATATGTGTAGGATTGGCAAATACCATCCATACATCACGATAGATTCCTGATCCTGTGTACCATCTCGAATCGCTAGATTGCGTATGATCTACTTTTACGGCTATCACATTTTCTTCTCCATATTTAACGTATGGAGTAGCATCATACATGAAGGAGATATATCCATTTGGACGTTTGCCTAGCGAATGTCCATTTATAAAGACTTCGCTTCTGTTATATACTCCCTCAAAATATAAGTAAACTTTCTCGTTCCTTTTTTCTGCAGGTATTACTACATTCTTTCTATACCAACCCAATCCACCTGGCAAATAACCAGTGCAACTAGCAAGTGTAGGACTTAACTGACCTTTGACACTCCAATCGTGTGGTAAATCAACTTTCTGCCAATATCTATCATTCAAATCGACTTTTTGTCCATTCTCCACATCTCGCAGAACAAACTTCCAATCTCTGTTGATATTTACTGGATCTCCAAATGATACTTGTGCTACTACTGGGAGTAGAAGCATAGAGACAATAAATAACATTAATACTCTTAATTTCTTCATACTTCAAATATTAGTTTATTTTCACCTCTTCTTTTATTTCGTTAAATAAGGAAAAGAGGTGAACTATTTTAGTTCTTATTTTTCATTCTTAGTATATACACGTACATAGTCTATCTCATATTTGAGAGGGAATGCTTCATCGTCAGGAATTCCTCCATTTTGTCCACCTATTGCTAGGTTGAGCAAAATATAATGTGGTTGATGAAATGGATTTTCGTAATTTCCCAGAGATCCATTTTTGGTATTCGCTAAAAGAGTTTCATTGACCAAGTTATCATCAATATATATTCTCACAGCCTCCTCATCCCAATCCATACGCCATACATGGAACTTATTTGCCCAGAGTGGATCTTTCTGAACCAACTCTGCAAATGGAATCGTCTTTGAGCTCCAAGCTGCATTATATCTGCGATCTGTGCCCCATGCTAGATTTGCCAGAATATGAGGTTTACCCCCTATTTGATAATATTCCATTATGTCAATTTCTCCATTTGATGGCCACTCCTTATCCACACCCAAAGTCCAAATAGCTGGCCATGAACCAGTAGCCGTTGGAATCTTGGCTCTGATTTCGAATCGTCC
>JASLEN010000145.1 GCA_030151105.1 Dysgonomonas sp. | reverse complement strand
TAGTCAAAAGGTTTAAAAAGAATTATTATAAAAGTCTATTTGTAGCATTTTACTACAAACAAAGATACAATATATTTCTTTCAAATATGACCTTCATCTACAATAAAGACGCATTGCTAGTCATGTTGTTGCACCTATTTATGTTAAAAGAAACAAACAAAATACTATTAAGTTCATCTTTTTCTTAAAAAGGATAGAAAGCTATTCAACAATCTGAAAGCGAGCGAACTTGAGTAATAATTGTTTTGTTCCCGAATTTTCGAACTCCACTGTTGCCTTACGACTATCAGCATCTCCAGCCAAAGCCGTTACTTTACCTATACCGAAACGCTCATGTTGTATGGTCGTTCCGACTTGTAGCCCTCCTACATTTACACCAGCATCCGATTTAGGTTTTGCATTACGCGCATTTACAAACTGAGAACCAACGCTTGGGCGAGCTGTTGCACTAGGTGTTGGCGTTGATATAGGTCTGCTCTGTGGTGCTTCTCTTCGTACTGTTGGTTGCATTCCAGCATACCTATTGGCAAATCTGTTTTCGACCTGTCCGCTTGGGCTATCAAAATTAGTTCCAAAGCCTCCTGCATTTACCTTTAGATAAGCTGCATCTATGTCCTTCAAGAAACGACTTGGGTGACTTGCATTAGTTTGCCCATGACGAAAACGACTTTTGGCAAAAGATACCATACAAAATTCTTCTGCTCGAGTAATCGCAACATAAAACAAACGTCGCTCTTCTTCCAGCCCTTTAAATTCATTCTTAGCCATTGCAGAAGGGAATAAATCTTCTTCGAGACCTACAACAAAAACATTTTTAAATTCCAATCCCTTGGAAGCATGTATTGTCATCAAAGTCACTTTTTCTTCCGCCACTTCTTTATCTGTATCTTGATCGCTCAAAAGAGAAACTTCAGAAAGGAAATCGACCAACGACACTTCCTCATTGCCCTCCTCTATTCTAGTTTCGCAAAATTCATGAATACCAGTCAAAAGCTCTTGCAAGTTTTCCTGACGGCTCATTCCCTCTGGAGTTTGATCCTTATAAGCTTCACTTGCTATGCCAGATTCTTTGACAATTGCTGTGGCCAATTCGTAAGCATTCAGTGTCTGTGCTTTCTCTACAAAGCCATCTATCAACTCTCGAAAGCCAGCCAGTTTGCGAGCTGTACCTGCATTTACATCCAAGTTATAATCGAGAACTCCTGCAATGACCTCCCATAGGCTAATTTGATGTAGCTGAGCTGTGTCCACTATTTTAGTTAGTGTAGTAGCTCCAATTCCACGAGCTGGATAATTTATTATGCGCTTAAAAGCCTCTTCATCAAATGGATTGATAATCATTCGGAAGTAGGCGATAACGTCTTTTATTTCTTTTCGTTGATAGAATGATAATCCACCATATATACGATATGGGATGTTCTTTTTTCTCAAAGATTCTTCAAATACTCGAGACTGGGCATTGGTTCTGTATAGAATTGCAAAATCATTGTTATTGGTTTGTTTGCTTCTGCGGAGCTCCTGTATTTTATTGGCAACAATTACTCCTTCTTCAAAATCGGAGTATGCTCCTGCAACTTCTATCCTATCTCCTTCTGCTTTTTCTGAGAAAACTTTTTTCTTAATTTGCTCACTATTTTGACTTATCAAGCTGTTAGCTGCATTTACAATATTCTGAGTAGAACGATAATTTTGCTCTAGTTTAAATAGCTTAGCTTCTGGATATACTTCCTTAAATTTAAGTATGTTGTCAATATTAGCTCCTCTAAACGAATAGATACTCTGTGCATCGTCACCCACCACACACACACGATGGTGTGCATCTGCAAGTTGCTTAACGACCAAATATTGAGCAAAGTTAGTATCCTGATACTCATCCACTAATATAAACTGAAAGATATCTTGATAGAACCTCAACACTTCTGGATGATCCCTAAACAATCGATTAGTGAAGAAAAGCAAATCATCAAAATCCATAGAGTTAGCACGTTTAAGACGAGCATTATAATCTCTATAAATATCCTTCACCATGGGCATTTTAGAACGAATATCATGCTCTACTAATTCTTTATTCTGAGCATACATAGCTGGCGAAATCAAGCCATTCTTAGCATTAGAAATAATGCCTTGCACTCGTGCTGGCTTATATACCTTATCATCTAGTTGATATTCTTTGATGATTGTTTTAATCAAGTTACGAGAATCTGCCGAATCAGAGATTGTAAAGCTTGAGGTAAAACCAATCTTTTCTGCTTCAGTTCTCAAGATTCGAGAAAAAACAGAGTGAAACGTACCCATCCACAAACCTCTAGCATTTTGCCAACCAATAATTTCGGCAATACGTGCTTTCATTTCAGCAGCTGCTTTATTGGTAAAGGTCAGTGCCAAAACACTATGCGGCATCATGCCTTGTTTCAATAGGTATGCAATTTTGTAGGTCAGCACCCTTGTTTTGCCAGAACCTGCTCCTGCAATTATAAGTGATGGACCATTATTATATTCTACAGCTTCTCGCTGCTGTTTGTTCAATTGTTCTAATAAAGTATTCATATCAATTATGCAAATGAAGTACAAAGATAGCCTAAAAAGGATGATTTTTTAGCATAGAATGAAAAGGGCTTTTGAACAAATGCCTCTTTGGATTGAAGAACTTGTAAAGTTTGTGTACTTTTAGAAAAACATATATCATTTAAATATTTATCATGAGAAAAATACTTTTGACGGCTTTGCTACTCTCCCTTTTAGCAAGCATAACCAACAATACTCAAGCACAGTCCACGCCAAGCTGGGCTAAAGAAACAAAAGAACAGAAAGCAGAACGTATGGCTTGGTGGACACACGATAGATTTGGAATGTTTATCCATTGGGGAGTCTATGCACTGCCTGCTAGACACGAGTGGATTAAATCGATAGAGAGAATAAGCGATGAGGATTATCAAAAATACGTCGATCATTTCAATCCTGACCTCTACAATCCTAAAGAATGGGCTGCTAAAGCAAAAGCTGCGGGCATGAAATATGTTGTAATCACAACCAAGCATCATGACGGATTTTGTATGTGGGATACTAAACATACTGATTACAAAGTAACAAATACTCCCTATGGTAAAGATATTCTAAAACCTTTTGTAGAAGCTTTTAGATCTGAGGGTATAAAAATCGGATTTTACTATTCATTAATAGATTGGCATCATCCAGATTTCACATATGACAACATGCACCCCAACAGACCAAAGGACTGGAAAGAGGCAAACAAGAAAAGGGATATGAAAAAATATCGCCAATATATGAAAGATCAACTGACCGAACTTCTCACTGAATTTGGACAGATTGATGAATTATTCCTCGATTATTCTTACCCTGGAGAAGATGGTAAAGGACATGAAGAATGGGGTTCGGAAGATTTGTTGAAGCATATCAGAAGTTTGATGCCTAATATCATAGTGGACAATAGAATGGATTTGTCTCATACAGATTGGGGATGGGACTATATTTCGCCAGAGCAATTTATGCCTAACGAATGGCCTAAACACAATGGAGAACGTACATATTGGGAAACTTGTCAAACATTTTCAGGGTCATGGGGCTATGATAGAGATCAATATACATGGAAAAGCTCCCATCAGCTAGTAACGATGCTTATTGAAACCGTTAGTAAAGGAGGAAATTTGCTTTTGAATGTAGGTCCTACTGCCCGAGGTGTATTTGATGACAGAGCAAATGAAAGACTAGACGCAATTGCTAAATGGATGAAGTTTCACGATAGATCTATTTATGGTTGTACGGCTGCTCCTGATGAATTTGAAGCTCCTCAAAATAGTTTTTTGACGTACAATCCTAAAACCAATCGTCTGTATATTCATGTTCTTGAATGGCCATTCAAGTCGTTACATCTAAAGAATTTTAAAGGTAAAATAAAATATGCCCAACTATTGAATGACGATTCCGAAATAAAATACTTTACACCTACCACTCCTACGAGTGATAGCCATATGTCGGAATATGGTGGGGCAAATGATATCATTCTTTCGCTGCCTGTAGAAAGACCAAATGTGGAAGTACCAGTTATAGAAATAATATTAAATTAATATATCCAAAATGATGAATTATAGAAAATGTGGAGATAGTGGATTAAAGCTTTCTAGCATATCTCTAGGTTTGTGGCACAACTTTGGTGCAGTGGATAATTTTGAGAATGCCAAGACATTACTTTTTCATGCTTTTGGGTCGGGAATAACCCACTTCGATTTAGCAAACAACTACGGACCTCCTCCAGGAAGTGCCGAAAGCAACTTTGGGAAAGTATTAGGAAAAGAGTTCAAAAGTCATAGAGACGAAATCATAATCAGTTCTAAGGCTGGACATTTGATGTGGGATGGACCTTATGGAGATGGAGGTTCAAGAAAATCTATCATGGCAAGTATCAATCAAAGTCTGCAACGGACAGGACTTGAGTATTTTGATATCTTTTATTCACACCGCTACGATTCAGAAACTCCTTTGGAAGAAACTATTCAAGCCTTAATAGATATTGTTAAACAAGGAAAGGCTCTTTACGTTGGTCTCTCTAAGTATCCTGCTCATCTGGCTGAGTCTGCTTATGCAATGATGCGAGAGCAGAATGTAAAATGTCTAGTTTATCAAGATAGATACAATTTATTGACTAGAGATGTGGAGAAAGAGCATGTGGATATGAATAAGCGAAATGGTGTAGGATTTGTCAGCTTTTCTCCATTGGCACAAGGCTTGTTGACAGATAGATATCTGAATGGCATACCTGATGATTCTAGAGCTGGCAAAAGTCATGGTTTTCTTAAAAAAGAGCAGATTACGTCGGAGCTTTTAGTAAAGATTCAAAAGCTAAACAGTCTAGCCCAAACCAGAGGACAAAGTTTGGCTCAAATGGCTTTAGCATGGCAATTGCATAAAGAATATATATCGTCTGTGATAGTCGGCGCAAGCACAATAATGCAGCTCCAAGACAATATTGACACACTCAATAATATTGCATTTTCGGAGAAAGAATTAAAGGCTATCGATAGTATTTTGAGATAAAATAAGGTAGGCGCAGATTCACATCTGTGCCTACCTCTATCAATTGTGTTTACATCAAATTTTATAAAAAAAGTACTATTACTTTAGTTGTTAAGCTTATACAGTTAAAGCTATATTATTTTCTTCAGCCATGCGGCGCATATTTAGGATTGCATAGCGCATACGCCCTAAAGCGGTATTTATACTTACTCCTGTAAGATCTGCTATTTCTTTAAAACTCAAATCTTTATAATATCGCATCACCAAAACTTCTTTTTGTACATCTGGCAAATGTGATATCAAGACTCTTATATCTGAAGTGATTTGCATTGCTATCAATTCGTCTTCTATAGTGCCATCACAAAGGGACTTATCATTGAGTAAATCTATTTCAGCATCATCATTTGAAAATGTATTTTCATTTTTGATTTGTCTAAAATAGTCAATCGTCAGGTTGTGAGCTATACGAGCCAACCACCCTCTGAATTTGC
>JASLEN010000459.1 GCA_030151105.1 Dysgonomonas sp. | reverse complement strand
GTTTGTAGGTAACCCTCAAGCTTATAGAGGTCTATTCTTGATCGACAAACAAGGTGTTGTACGTCATCAAGTTGTAAATGATATGCCTCTAGGGCGTAGTGTAGAAGAAGCAATCCGTGTGATTGATGCGCTACAATTTACAGAAGAGCATGGTGAAGTATGCCCTGCAAACTGGAAAAAAGGAGATAAAGCATTGAAAGCTACTCAAGAAGGTATTTCTGATTATCTATCAAAAAAATAATTGTATAATCAGACAATGAGTAAAGGAAACCCCAATCGTAAGATTGGGGTTTTTTGTTATTGAATAATAGTTCTTTTTTATTTATTAGAAGGATAGTCCCACCATACTCTACCAAACTCATTATTTTCATCTAAGAATTGAGGATCTTTTTTCATCGTTTCTATGCGTTCCTTCAAATTTTCATAGTTGTGATTATCTGGTGTTGGTTGTACAAAGATTACTCTTCGAGGAACAGAGCGCTCTATTTGATCAATGGACACTCTTTCACGTACTATGATTGTACCGTTTATGCTAGGATAATTAGTTCTCTTCCACTGAGCATAGGCTTCATCTACATTTTTGAAGTGATCGAGATATGCTTGAGTTCTGATTTGTTCTAGTGCTTTATTTGTATTCCATTTGATGTCTGTTTGTTCCATGAAGTTGTTGATTTCATTTTCTGTAATAGGTTCATAATATAGTATGTCACTATATTTTCCTATAGTATTCCAGAAATCAAGAGAAGCTCTCACTCCATCTTCATACCATTGTTGAGCACCTTTTGCTGAAGCCACACTCTCTCTTTGAACAAATTCTGCCGCTAAGAAACAGAAATCAGCATATGACATTATTGGAGCCCAATTGCCTCCGTTTCCATTGCTTATTTCTCCATTTCCTATACTCACATTATCTCCACCATACCAGATGCGAGATTGAACAGAGTTTCCAGGTCGCATATTGTATATTGTACCATCAGCAAATGTAAAGTTGCTTCCATAATATGCAGGATTATCTTTTCTAGTTAGTTTGTCTGGACTCATATGTACACCAACATAAGGCTTATTACCCCAATCTTCAGGAATCTTGTTAACTTCTATATCTTGTGCTGCATTATATTCTGCAACTCTCTCAGAAGTTAAATGATTCTTAACATAGAAAATACGTAATCTAGGATCTTGATATTTCAATAGATAATCTATCATACTTGTAGATCCTGTTAACATATCTCTGGATGAGTGCCAGTCTGATCCATGTTTTGTAGTATATAAGTTATCTAGCCAAATTATGAAGTTGTCATCATTGCTAGAGAACACATATTCCGAGTTATCTGACTTCAAGACCTCTGATGCAATTTCTAGTGCTTTTTGAGGCACTCTATTCCAGAGGCGACTAGCTAAACGAAGGCGAATGCCATTAGCTGCTTTTATCCATTTCTTAGTATCACCATCGTAGCTTCGATCAATACCTTTCAGCGAAATCTGACTTGTAGAAGTTGAAATTTGTTTCAATGATTCAATTGCCTCTTTCAATTCTTTGTCCCAAATTTCGACCAATTCTTCTTGTGTCTCAAATCTAGGTTTTAAGTCATCTTCTGATGGATTGTCTATACCTTGACCTTTCCATGCTTCAGAATATGCTAATGAACCAAAACTGTCTGATACTTGTATTGCCTTGGCAATAAGTAGAATTCGAGAAGAGGCTAATAGATTAGAGTAATTTTCAGGATTGACCTTTTTACTTGCAAGTAAATGTATTTTAGATACATAACCTCCCATCTCATTGTATGCATCATACATCGTACCACCTATATTAGAACTAAAATAAGTGTATTGCGTAAGATTATAGCCCCACATTCCACGTCCATATTGAAGCCATCGTGTTTTTGAAGCCCAGTTTCCGTGCCATAAGTGTCCAGATGTTTGAGCTTGAATCTGAGCCATATAGAATAACTCTTGAGGCTCCACAATTGGCAAACTTTCTGGATTGGTGTTCATATCTGCGAATCCATCCTTGCAACTAGTCTGTAGCCCTAGTAAAGCAATAGTAATTCCTAATATTGTATATTTTAATTTATTCATGACTTGATATTTAGTGTTAGAATGTTAAATTCAATTTTAATCCATAGTTTCTACTGAAAACATTTCCTCCAGCTTCTATATATTCAGCACCATGATTTGATCTCCATCCTTCTGGATGTATGTTATCAGGTAAACTATTATATAGGTATGCTACGTTACGCACAGTGAAACCTAATGATGCACTTTTTACAAATGCTTTGTTTGTCCACACTCTAGGTATATTCCAGAATAATGAAATTTCGCGTAATGCTACCCAAGTAACCTTATGTATAGCTTCTTCTCTAATTCCGCCACTCCACTCATAGAGACCAATATAGTAGTTGTATGCTGATTGAGGATTTACATATCCTTTCTCATATGCCTCTCTATAGCTCATACCGCTTACATCTACTTCTTTTCCATCATGTGTTATTTTTGATCCTGGTTGATATACTCCGTCAGGAATAACTCCATCATAAACAGTTCGTTCTATGCCATTTTCTTCAAAGGTTCTAGGTAATCCACCATATTTTTCAGTACGTCCAAATAATGAGCTTGCTAGTGTACCACTACTCATCCCATAATTATATGATCCAGAAAATAAATCTCCACCTACACGTGCATCAAGTATAACACCTAACGTTAAATCCTTCCATGTTACACTGGAATTAAATCCTAATAAGAATTTAGGCTGCATGTTTCCTATTTTTACTGCTTCACCTGAACGTATAAAGTACCCCTTACTATCAATTAGCTTATTACCATTTTCATCACGTTTATAAGCTGCTGTAGATACAATATCACCATATGGACTTCCTGGAGCAGCTACGATGGCTGTCTCTAATCCATCAATTAAAGTATAAGTTGGCACCTCGGGGTGTAATGATTTAATTTTACTCCAGTTCTTGGTGAAAGTGAATGTCATATCCCAAAACCAATCTTTTGTTTTGATAGGCTCAGCCGTTATAGCCAACTCTATACCTTGGTTTTGTACTTCACCAGCATTAAATGTTCTTCTTGTAAGCCCAGATTCAGGAGACATTGGTGCTGTAATAATCTGATTTTTAGTATTTGTTTTATAATAAGCTAGATCTAATCCTAGCATGTTATTGAACATGCGGTAATCTACTCCGAATTCCATTGCATATTGCTTTTCAGGGCGTAGAGGTTTTTCTACAATTGCTTTATTTATGAAGTTGTAATATGGAACATTACCACCTCCGAAGTAATCATTTTTGTACGAGCCTTGATATTTGTATGTCCCTGGATTTGTAATCGTATATGGATCTGTATCACTTCCTACAACGGCATAAGATGCTCTGGCCTTGAAAAATGATATTTTTTCGGGCAATGATGATCTTAATGTTTCAGTAAGTAACCATGATGTACTAATTGAAGGATAGAAGTAAGAAGACTCTCCACTACCATCAGCATATATAAGAGTTGAGGACCAGTCATTGCGTGCCGTAAGATCTAAATATAATTGATTTTTCCAGCTCGTATTGATCATTCCAAAAATAGAGTTTATTCTTTTTTTATGGATATTAGAATATGCAGAAGTGGTAGGATCATTGTTTGAGTTGTTTAGTTCAAACTTACCAGGAACTCTAAGTCCTCCATTTGTTTGCGAATTGTGATATGATTTTCTAGCATCCCAACGTTCTACTCCAAATGTGCCTGCAAGGTTAAAATCACCAAATGTTTTATTTCCCATTAGCATAGCATTCATTTTTTGCTGTAGATTTTTGTCTTCATGCAATTTATATGCTGAGCCTCCATAAGAATCTTTTTCTGTAGCAAAGACTTTTGTTTCCATCGTACTGTATAGTCTATTCATATCAGCATTTCCCACAAGTTTCAACCAATCTGTAATTTTAAATGTCATTGTGATGTTTGCTCTATAGTTTTCTTCTTTCTGAAGCTGGTTATTTTCTAATAAATCAAACAAAATACTTGAATATCCAAAAGGATCTTCATCATTGTATCCATCGCCCAAAGCATTAATATATCTTTTGTCTTGCATCCAATACTTAGTATTGTATTCACGTGGTACTCTGTAAGAAAAATCGTAAAGTGGAGACTTGTCTCCTCCTTGATAAGTTGGGTTACGTGTATCTGTTTTTACATATGTAAATCCTGCATCCACTGTCAAATATTTACTAATATCTTGTGAAGCGTTCAACGCAATATTGTGACGATCAAATTTGTTGTTGAATGTCATTCCCTTATTAGTCATATTGGAATATGATACACGAAATGCACCTTTCTCCGATCCTCCAGAAATAGCAACGTTTGTATTTTCATATCTCCCTGTTCTGTACATGTCTCTTGCATTGTTTTCATAGGCTTGATATGGTCCTGTAAAACTACCAGTACCAGCTTGGTAGGGTTTACCATCAAATGGAGCTCCAAAGCTTTTACCAGGAGAGCCTACTTCTCTTATTTGTTCTCCATTAGGTTTATAGTTCCAATCCGAAATTTGTCCTATTGTTCCAAATTCATTCTGATATTTAGGAGTTTTGTACAGCTTTTCCCATTGTTGAGTATGTGTTACACTAATTCCTATACCTTCTCCTCTTTTTCCTTTTTTGGTTGTAATCAAAATTACTCCGTTGGAGGCTCTAGAACCATAAAGGGCTGTTGCTGCAGCTCCTTTAAGAACTGATACTGTCTCGAAATCGTCGGAGTTTAAGTTCTTCAATTGATTACCAAAATCTCGACTGCCTTTGTCAGCATCTCTTGAATTTTCATTTTCAATAATAATACCATCAATAACAAAAATAGGTTGATCTTTTCCTGTGAGAGATGTATTCCCTCTTATAATCATTCGTTGAGCAGACTGAGGACCTGCAGATCCCATGTTAATTTGTACTCCTGCTACTTTTCCTTGTAATGCGTTGATGGGATTTACGGTGTTTGATTTTAGCAAGTCATCACCCTTTAGCTCTGTCATGGCATATCCAAGTGCTTTTTTGTCACGCTCCATTCCTAAAGCAGTAACTACTACCTCATTTAGAGCAGTGGCATCCTCTTTGAACGAGATATTGATAACTCTTCTGGCTCCCACCTTTTGTTTTTGTGTTTCATAACCTAAGTATGAGTACACAAGAACTGCATTTTCACTCGAAACAATGACGGTGTACTTACCATCAATGTCGGTAGTGGCTCCAGTATTAGTGCCTTCCACAAGTACCGTTACACCAATCATTGGAGTATTGGTCTCGTCAGTTACAGTTCCTTTCACTTCAATTTTGGCTTGTGTGTGCGATAACACTTCAGATTGCTTGGCACTCATTGTGCTACAAACCACGATTAGCAAACTTGAGATTAGTCCTCGCCCATATTTCCAAAAATTGAGGTAAGACATCTTCTTTTCTGTCTTCATTGCGTTAAATTTTATTAATAATTAGATAAAAGGTAATAATTATAAATCATATAAGATCATGATTGTTTTGATAGTACGTATGCAAAGCTAAAATATTAATTTATTGTTTAGATATATATATTGATGTTTATTAACATATTTATGGGCTTTGTTTAATAAATTTAAATTGAATACTCTCTTTAGCTTTTGTGAATAACTCATTGATATCTAGATTTAAATTGATTTCTATGTTGAGTTTTTCTAATTATGAATTATGTTCTTTAGAAATTACGATCCAATAATTGTCACTTATTGTTAAAACTATTACATTTACCTAAATACTATTTTATTTTAATTTATTCTATTTATGAAAACTCGTATTTTAATACTTACATCCCTACTCATGATAGGATGCTTGATTCAGGCACAAGTTCAGAAGAAACCTAAAATTGCAATTGCAGGAATAGGAATAGAATCTAGTACATTTTCTCCAGCTATCACGGAAGAAGATGCATTTAGAAAAAATTCTGGAGAAAAACTGTTTCAAGTTTATCCATTCTTTAATGATGGTAGTCCCTTGCGTGATAGAGCTGAGTGGGTTCCAACTATGGTGGCAGGTGCTACTCCTGGTGGTGCTATTACCAAAGAAACTTATGAGAGTTTGACAACTCAAATTTTAAATCAGTTGAAAGCAAATGCCCCTTACGATGCTTTGGCATTTATTATTCATGGTGCAATGAGTGTGGTGGGGATGGATGATCCTGAGGGAGATTTTATACTTAGAGTTCGTGAAGTTATAGGTAAGGATGCTCTGATATCTACTTGTATGGACTTGCACGGAAACGTATCTTGGAGATTGGCAGAGAATACTGACCTAATCACATGTTATAGAATGGCTCCACATGAAGATGCGATGGAGTCTCGAGAAAGATCGATTCTTAATCTATTGGATAGAATAGAATCAGGAAAAGGGCGACCAAAATATAAAGCATGGATTCCTGTGCCTATCTTATTACCTGGCGAACAAACGAGTACACGTGTAGAGCCTGCGAAATCATTGTATGCAGCTGTGCAGCCAGTAACGGCGCAAGAGGGTATTATAGATGCTGCAATATGGATTGGATATGCATGGGCTGACGAACCTAGAAATCACGCAACTGTGATGGTTACAGGCGATGATAGAGAAATGGTTGTTCGCAGTTCTGAATATTTAGCACATCATTTTTGGAGTGTGAGACATAAATTCGATTTTGTAGCGCCTACAGCTAGGTTAGAGGAGTGTCTGGCGAAAGCTGTTGTAAGTGATAAAAAACCTTTCTTTATTAGCGATATGGGTGACAATCCTACAGCTGGTGGAGCAGGAGACGTGACATGGACATTGACCGAATTATTGAAGAGACCAGAGTTTAAAGCAAATGGTAAATCACTTATTTATGCGTCTATTCCCGACAAGGAGTTTGTGAAGAAAGCAATAAAGGCAGGTGTAGGCAACAAAGTTGAAGGACATGCAGGAGCACTAGTAGATCATCGATATGCACCTCCTGTAAAACTATCTGGTATAGTAACTTCTATTTATGAAGATAATCCTAATAATAAAGAAGTTGTTGTTAAGGTTGGAGAAATCTCTGTTATTGTGACTGAAGTAAGAAAAGGTTTTCATACAGTTAGCGAGTTTGCAAAACATGGATTAACTGCTAGTGAAACAGATATTGTAGTTGTTAAGATTGGCTATCTAGAGCCTAGTTTATATGAGGCACAAGCAGATTGGATGATGGCATTAACGCTGGGTGGTGTAAATCAAGACTTGCTGAGTCTTCCGTATAAACGCATCCAACGACCAATGTATCCATTTGATAAAGAAATGGATACACCAGACCTAAAGGCTCGATTAGTTCCTTTTGTTGGTGAATGAAAATTCTGTTTTATAAATGATTAATGTCCTGTTAGTAAGTTGCTAATAGGGCATTTTTTATAGATAGTTATTGAATATCTGCTGTGCTATTTCCTGATCTGTACTGAAGAGGTGTGATTCCAAACTGTTCTTTAAAAACTCTAATAAAGTATCCAGGAGACGAAAATCCTAAGCTATATGCAACTTCAGAAACATTTAAAGTTGGTTCCTTAATAAGGAGGATCTTTGCTTTATTCATTCTGATAATGGACAGATATTCATTGGGTGTGTAGCCTGTGATGGCTTTTATTTTATCAAATAATTTAGTTCTTCCTATATTTAGTTCAGATGCCCAGAGGTTAATATTGAATTTCGGGTTGGTCAGATTTTTATCAATGATCTCAGTTACTTCTTTTATAAATATTTGATTGGCTTCGCTAGTGGTTAAATGAATGTACTCATTGCTATCCAAAGCTTGACTTGTAATTGTTTTCTGTCTCATTTTTACGAGATTATTACACTTTAACAATAATAGTTCCAAGTTGAAAGGTTTGGTAATATAATCATCAGCTCCATATAGTAGCCCCTCTATATTTTGGTCAAATGATGAACGTGCAGTTATCAATACAACTGGAATGTGAGAAGTCATGAGATGTGTCTTCAGTTTTTTACATAATTCTAATCCATTCAATAACGGTAGTAAAACGTCAGAAAGTATGATATCTGGCTTATTCTGTAGCGCCTTCTCCCATCCACTTTGTCCATCATAAGCTATGGTTACATTGTAGTTTGACTTAAATGCATCATAGAGTATATTTGTAAGTTCCTCATTATCTTCAATTATAAGGATGTGTGGTTTTATATTTTCTGATATTTCGTTTTGTTTATCTTCTTCTTCGTCCTCTAGTATTTGGGGAGAATCAATAATATTGAGATTGGTAGCAATAGCATATTTTTGATCTTTCTCCAATTCTGTAAAATGTTCTTTTCCCAACAATAATTTGATTGTGAAGCGTGTTCTTTTACCTAATTCGCTTTCAGCTAAGATTTTGCCATGATGCTGGTCTATAATTTGTTTACTATAGGAAAGACCGATGCCCATACCCGCCGAAGAGCTGTTACTATCTACTTGATAGAATTGTTCAAATATTCTTTCAAGTTCTAATTCAGGAATGCCAATTCCAGAGTCTTCGACAATAATTTCTACGTAATTTTTTTGCTGTTTCAACTTGAGAAGAATACTATCATTTTTCTTTGTAAAATTGAATGCGTTAGACAATAGGTTCTTAATTACCTTTTGCAGCTGTAGTGTGTCAAACCAGACATAGATAGCCTCAGTAGTGTAAATGAAATCGAAATGTACTTCTTTTTGTTGTGCATAGTCATAAAATGATTGATAAATATTCTCAAGAAATGGTGTAATGTTTTGCTTCGATACTTTTAGAGGTAGCTCTCCTCTTTCAAGTTTTCTAAAGTCCATTAACTCATTTATCAATTCTTGTAGATCTTCAATATACTTTCTTGTTTTTAGAAGTCTATTTCGAATAGATTGAGAGAGGTGCTCATCTTTGAGCCCCATCTCAGATTGGCTAGAAATGAGTGTAAGAGGAGTTCTTAATTCGTGAGATATATTTGTGAAAAAGTCAATTTTCATCTTATTCAATTTAGCCATATGCTCCTTTTCTCTCTTCTCTAGTCTCAATGAAGCTTTTAGAATGAGATTGCGTTGAGTAAATTTGAGTAAGTATCCTAGTAATAGGACTGATAAGACGACATAGCAGAGATATGCGATTGTTGTTGCATAGAAAGGAGGTGTAATTGATAAAGAAATGCTTGTGTTTTTATCGTTATCAAGTACCTCTCGTAAAATCAGTTTATATTCTCCATGCGGCAATGAGGTGTATCTGATCGTATTATCGGTTGTTTTAGTCCATCGATTATCATGTCCTTCTAACATGTATTCATACACAGAATTGTGTGTATTTATATAGTCTGAAGATGCAAAAGAAATACTCACATTATTTTGTTTATAATTGAGACTAATAGACTTGGCAAAAGCAATATCTTCGTTTATCATTTCAGGCTTAGAGCGCAAATCGACTTCTTCATTATTGATGTGTAAGGAGGTGAAAAATAGTTGATAAGCATTTTTATGCGAATTGTTTATCGCAATGATATCTTTTTCTGTAATAGATAGAAGTCCTTCAAATCCTCCAATATATATAGTTTGTTCCTTTTTGGAAATATACAATCCACAACTGTTATTGATTGTCTTTAGAGGTGAAATGTTTTTTAAAGGTAAATAAATAGAATTCTCATTATAGGGGTCAAACAATGTGACACCACTCTCAGAGGTGATAATCACTCGACCAGAGCTCAAACATCCAAGTTTTAAATAGGTGCTAAACAAGGGTAGGGGGATATTCTTTTTCTCAAAAATATTTTTAGTATTGTCGTATTCAAACAAGTTGGATGTTGTAAGAATATATACTTTATTGTTGATACTACATTTTATATCAACAATAACAGAGTTTTTTAATAGGTCTGCTTTATCTTCAAATTCATGAACATCTCCTGTTTCAAGATCAATTTTCAGAAGGTTTTTGTCAGTGGATGATAGCCAGAGGCTGTTTGTGCGATAGTCTAGGGCAATGACCTTAATAAGTCCTAATTCTTGGAGACTAGAGGGCATCGTGTCAAATAAATTATTTATCTCTAAGGTCTTTCTATCTAGCTTATATATGCCAGCTTGTGTAAGAACCAGAATATATTTGTCAGAATAAGGCAACAGCAGAGATATTATTTTTTGAGTTGGAGTGGACAGTACATGATCTCCTACTTGTTGAAAGGCGTTAGAATATTTCTCTTTTACCAAAATACCTTTTGTATATGTGCCAATTATCAATTGATTGTATTTGGAATCTGCATATAAGGATTTAACTGTGTTGTGAGGCAGGTATTCACTTACGTTATCATATCTTACAATACTTTGGTCGTTCTTGTTGAGAATATTTACTCCTCCCAACTCTGTGCCTATATAGAGGTTTTCATCATCTTCTGCCATATTACCAACAACGAGACCATGAAGCATTGATTTGTTGGCATTATTTGATTCATAGAAATTATAAAGAGATATTTGAGGGTTATAGTAACTCACTCCTCCATAATAAGTACCAACCCACATTGTTTCTTGTTTGTCTTTGACGATAGTATAGACTGAGTTGTGTTTTAGACTATATGTCTTGAAATCATTGTGTTGAATTATTTTAGACTTCCCTGATTGCATGGAGTATAAAATAACACCTGCAGAGGTTCCTATCCATATAAAATTTTGATCTTCATTAAAGCATCGTATCTTGCAAGTAGGGTCTAGGTTATGCTGAGTAGTTATGTTTTCCTTTAGTTCTAGAATCGAATTATTGTCATGCTGTATTACCCGAACGCCAGCATTTGTAGTACCAATCCAGATATTTTTCTGAGAATCTTCGAATAAGGCAGATATACCAACTTGAGGTATAGACATCTTCATCTCTTCTTCCTTTTCTTGGATATACAATCCCTTATTTGTACCCAAATAGAATCGATCTTGGCTATCTTGCAAAAAAGTTTGAATATATACACTAGAATCAAAAATCTTCAAAACTTCGCTTTGCTTCCTACTGACTATATCGTAAGAGTATATTTTGTTTTTCTGCGAAAAATATAGAGAACCAGATTTTACATAAATATAATTTACATCAATTTCAGTAGCATAAAACTCGTCATGTTGCATATCGTACAACACTAGTTCGTCTCCAATACGAATACAAATAGTACGTCCATTTCCTAAAATTTGTTGGACATCTATGTATTTGTTATTATTCAAGATCTCGAATAATTTGTATGATTTAATATTAACGCCATCAAATTTGTTGAGTACACGATTTCCTATCCACATATTGCCCAACTCATCTTGACATATAGACATGGCGGACGCAAGAGAAGCATTGTCTTTGGTTTCAAGATGCTTAAAATAAAGCTCAGTAGCAGTAGCAGCATTAAATAGAAATGCAGTTAAAAGTAAAAATAGAATCTTTTTCATAGTATTTAGAGAACTAAGGCTTCGAATCTTAAACTTAGTAAAATTATCTTGCATTCTATTTTTCTAACCATATTTTTTGTAGAGACCAAAAAAGAAGCATTTTAAAGTATATATACTTCAAAATGCTTCTTTATCAGTTTGTATTTGAGAATAATCTACGTTATTGGTTCAATAACTTTTTGAATCTCATAAGTGCTTCTACATAATAGTAGTCGGTGTAGGTAAGAGGTACATCAACTTCTGTTTTATGAGCCAATGAGCCCACGCTGTGCATTAGGATAAAATCTCCATTCTCTCCTAAATTGGGAGTATATTCTGGCGAAGCCAATGTTCTGATCTGTGTTTCAGCCACATCAAGATATTTTTTTGATGATTCTTTATCAACATATTGACTCAATTCTATAAGTCCAGAAGCTATAATTGCAGCAGCAGAAGCGTCTCGCAGTTCGTTAGGTATCTTAGGCGCATCAAGATCCCAATAGGGGATATAGTCCTTTGGCATATTAGGATGGTTTAGA
>JASLEN010000457.1 GCA_030151105.1 Dysgonomonas sp. | reverse complement strand
ATTTTTCAGAGCAAAGATACTCAACACTTCTAGTTTTCTAAAGATACTTGTTTACGAAATTTCTGGTTCGCTCCACATACTCTTCTGTATAGTCCCAGTATGCTTTGGCATGCTTTACACCAGGGGCAATCCATAATTCTTTTTCCCCTTGCTGCTTTGCATCAAAGAGGCGATATGCCATTTCAGTAGGCACATAAGTGTCAGCATCTCCATGTATGAAAAATATCGGTTTGGTCGATTTTGCAACTTGCTTCAAGGCCGATGCTTCTTTAAAATTCCAACCTTCGTAGCTGTCACAAATGTAAGAAGTGATGTGCAATAGTGGGAACGCTGGTAGCCCAAAGTCCTCTTTAAGATTATATTCAAATTCGTCCCAAACGCTGGTGTATCCACAATCTGCAACAAAGCATTTCACATTTGTGGGCAAGTCTTCTCCCGAAAGCATCATTGCCGTAGCAGCCCCCATAGATATGCCATGTAGCACGATGTTGATGCTATCGCCATAGATATTTTTGCTCACATCTATCCAATCCAAAACGTCCAATCTGTCTTTCCATCCCATTTGAATATATTGTCCATCACTTTTGCCATGAGCTCTAAGGTCTGGCAGTAAGATGTTATATCCTAGTTCTTTATTGTACAAGTGACCAATCATCAACATACGAATGGCATTGTCCGTATAGCCATGAATAATTAGTGCTGTCTTATTTGTCGGCTTAGCTGCATACACATACAATCCATGCAATTGTGCACCATCAGCCACTGTGATAGTGGTATCACAAAGTGCTGATGTCTGTTGCAGACTGTCCACCCATAATTTCAAATATTCATGCTGTGCTAGATAGGCGTATGCATCCTCTTCGTCTGTTGGGGTCACTTTGGTTTTGAGCGAAAAGTTGAACATAAAGATGCTTGTTCCAACGATAAGAATAGTGATTGCCAGTAGGCTATATAATGATCTGGAGATAATTTTTTTCATTCTGACTTAAGTAAAAGTAAATAGAGAACTTAGAATAATTCATGTAATACATCCAAAGATTTTAGTTTAGGAAATTCATTCAAGTGTAGTCTGTAATATTCTAGTATTCTATTGATTATGTTAATTCTATCTTGACGCTTGAATATAAACTTGTGCATGTTTTCGAACGAAATACGAGCCAAACGAGCTAGATGAAAACTTTCTTCCTTAGTCACATAATTGTTGTGTAGAGGCTGTTGTTGAACAAACTCACCATTGCGCATGTCGAAGTAGCTATTAGGTTGATAATCTTCAAGATTGGGATAGAATCCTAAAAAATGTGACAACTTGAGCATAAACACAAGATGAAAGTTGGCAATGCTTTGATTCGTCATTTCCAAAAGGCGAACAGACTGATCGAGAAATTCATATAGATGTTCACTTTTGTCGGTTTCTTTCAAAATGCGAGAGAGGAATTCGGAGAGAAAAAATACTACCGAAGTTTTGCCAATGTCACTCATCGTATCGTATTGATGATGTAATATTTGAACCTCTTTTATATGTTGAATTTCTCTACTCGGTTTGTGTTCCACTTGTAGATGTAGCAGCGCCAAGGGATAGAATAGCGAACGTTGCACTTTAGACGATTTGCTTCGAGTTTTGGACACCATATAAGTAACTCGCCCAAATTCTTTAGTGAAGATTTGAACAAGAATATATTTGTCACTATAGTTGATGGTGTTGATTACCAGTCCATCCGTTTTGTGGAGCATACTTTAGAGTCCTTTATTGGGGTCAAAACCTTGAATATTAGCAAAAATACAAATTGTAATTTAATTGTAACCTATCTTCTAAAAGAATTGCTAACTTCGTCGTAGTTGAGATTTTAATATGAATAATTAAATATACAAAATATAGAGATGGCTTTTAAGAACGTAAAAAACTTGCTTTTTGATTTTGGAGGAGTAATCGTAAATTTAAATAGACAGAATGCAATCAATAGATTCAAAGATATTGGTTTTGAGGATATTGAGGACTATTTGACAGACTTTCGTCAAAAAGGAATTTTTCTGCAATATGAAACGGGAGAGATTGATAGAGAGAATTTCTTGAAAGAATTTCGTCGTCTAGGAAACAATAATGCTACTATGGAAGAAATAGATTCGGCATGGTTGGCATTTCTTCTTGATATTCCTGATTACAAATATCAATTGCTCAAGGATTTGCGTAAGGATTATAATGTATATATGCTAAGCAATACCAATCCATCGGTGGCTGCATGGGCGCATTCGGCAGGTTTTTCGCCAGAGGGTGAAAGTGTAGATAAGTATTTCGACAAGTGTTACTTATCTTTTGAATTGGGCTGTGCAAAACCAGATCGTAAAATCTTTGATCTGATTGTTGAGGATTCGGGAATGGTTCCAGAAGAAACCCTTTTCTTTGATGATGGTCCTGCTAACATTGAGATTGCAAAAGAACTTGGTTTCCAAGTCTATCTAACAGATCAGGCAGAAGACTTGCGCAAAGTTTTTGATCAAGTAAACAAATAAGAACTCACACAAAATTATACTAACAAGGTGGAAATACATAACGACGATTCGGGTGCTATCAAAGAACCGATTGTAGCATCTATTGGTTTTTTTGATGGTGTACATCAAGGGCATCAATTTTTAATTGATCAAGTGAAAGAAGAGGCTACAAAACGTGGCTTGACGTCGGCTATAATTACTTTTATAGAGCATCCTCGAAAAGTCTTGCAGGCCGAATATCAGCCCGACTTATTGTGCGGATATAGTGAGAAA
>JASLEN010000078.1 GCA_030151105.1 Dysgonomonas sp. | reverse complement strand
CTTCAAAGAGCATGTTCATCGCAATGGATTTGCAAGTTCGGCTAATGCAGTGGCTAAAGAAATTGATATGAACTATTTGTATGATAAATCTGTGCCAGCTAGCGACTTTGATAAATTGGTAGGGACTCTTGTTAAGTTTCCTAGAATGCACTTCGTGAATGGAGGAGACAGCCTATTTATTCGTGTTGCCAATGGAACAACAGAAGATGTAATTCAAGATCCTCACGGAAACAAAGTAACAATGCGTACTAGTTCTTATGCTTCTCCATTTGTGGGCAAATATCTCCCTTATGGAAATGGACATGTGACAGGAATACTTGGTCGTCACAATGGTGGATGGCAATTTACGCTTAGAGACTGGAAAGATGTTGATCCTGCAAATTTTGATGGTAAAGATCCAGAAGTTGCACCACGTCCTGATGGCGAAATTTTCAATGAAACATTTGGAGAAAATGGGGCTGCACGTTTGAAGATTGATGCTTATGATGACTATTCAATGAAAGCGCCTATCAAATATTCAGATCGTTCTGGATTTGCAGATGTACGTATCATTGCAGGAAACTCGCATGTGTGGTTGCCAAATGGAGGAAACAATAAAGATAGAGATGTATATTTGACTATCGAAGGTATAAATACCAAAGGACTTTCTAATCTGGTGATGACTTATGATCTTGCTGCCAACTTGTTTAATGCAGGCGAAGCAGCTAATTTGAATGATATTGCTGTAGAGATTAATGGAAAAGATTATCCAGTGGCTAGCAAAGAGGTTTCTAATGCGGCTGGAGATAATGGCAAGTTCCATACAATCACTATTGAAGATTTCCCTGCTGAAGAAAAAGTGAAAGTAGAATTTATTTCTAAGGGAGCTAAAAATGAGTTTGGGTTCCGATTGGATAACATTATCATAAAAACTAAATAAGGGTATTTAGACTCTTGATGTTTTATCTGAAATAGAAAATAACTAAGATTTTATACTGCATGTCTTGGTACATGAAATAATAAGTTTAAGAAGCTCTAAAATCTGAGACGTGCAGTATGATTCTTGTTTAAAACTCGATATGAAATGAAGAAGAATATAATATTAATACTCATCCTCTCCATCCTTTCTGTAGGTGCAGTTTCGGCTCAAAAGAAGAAATTGGCAGCCTATGGAATAGGATTCTATAATGTGGAAAATTTATTTGACACAGAATATAATGAGGAGATTGATGACATAGATTTCACTCCACAAGGGGCGCACAATTGGACTCTGCCTAAATATCAGAAGAAATTGGAAAATATTTCTTACGTAATGGATAAGTTAGGAAAAGAGTATTTACCTGCAGGCCTTGCTGTTATTGGAGTGGCTGAGGTGGAAAATAGAAAAGTGCTAGAGGATTTAGTGAAAACTGAACCTATGAGCAAAACTGGCTACAGAGTGGTACACTACGACTCTCCTGACCGTAGAGGTATAGATGTTGGTCTATTATACGATCCAGCACAATTCAAGGTGACAGCATCTAAAATTTATCCGTATATACATCCAACAGATACAGCTTTTAAAACTAGAGATCAGTTGTTGGTTAGCGGTATCTTAGCAGATGAGCCTGTGCACGTAATAGTTGCTCACTGGCCTTCGAGATATGGAGGAGAAAGGTCTATTCCTAGTCGTGCTCGTGCAGCTGAAATAACAAAGCATATTGTAGATTCTCTTTACAAGGATAATGCTGATGCTAAGGTCATCTTTATGGGCGACTTGAATGATGATCCAGTAGATTCAAGTGTGAGCATTGTATTGGATGCAAAGAGACATCAAAAAGATGTAAAAAAAGGAGGACTTTTTAACACGATGTGGGAGTTTTATGACAAAGGAATTGGTTCATTGGGTTATAAAGGACAATGGAACTTATTTGATCAAATAATAGTATCTGAACCTTTGTTGGGCAATAATCGTTCAACATTAAAATTTTGGAAAGCTGAAATTTTCAATCGAGACTTTTTGATCGAAAGAACGGGTAAAAATAAAGGATATCCACATAGAACGTTCAGAGAAAACACTTTTATCAATGGATATAGTGACCATTTCCCAACTTTGATCTATCTTGTGAAGGAACTTTAAAAAAAGAGAAAAATAATGAAACGAATAATCTATATAGTACTCATTGCACTACTCACTCTGTCGTGTGGTTCGTCTAAGAACACATACACTATTGCGAGTATCAAGGGGGAGTATATCCCTGTGCGTATGGCAACCAATCCAGATGCCAATTTACAAAAGTTTGTGAACTCATATAAGGTAGAGCTAGATAAGCAAATGGGACAAGTGATAGGTTATTCGAGCAAAGATATGACGACAGGACGCCCTGAAAGTTTGCTTACTAATCTGACTTCCGATTTAATGATGAAGGTTGATTTGGAACATACTCAAGGCAAACCTGTTGATCTTGCATTTATGAATGTGCATGGCATAAGAGCGCCCATTGGAGAGGGAGAAATCACAGTGGGCGATATCTTTGATGCATTTCCCTTTGACAATGCGCTGTATGTAGTGCAGCTAAAAGGAAGCTATGTGTCTGAACTTTTCGAGTCATATGCTAAAATGGGGGGTGCAGGTGTCTCTAAGAATGTAAATCTTAGGATTAAAAATCAAAAGCTACTTTCTGCTACCATTGATGGTAAGCCTGTTGATGAAAATAAGCTTTATACAATTGTCACTCTCGACTATCTAGCTGAGGGAAATGATGGAATGGACGCAATGAAAAAAGCAGCTTGGAATGCTGAAACGGGAATTACTCTACGTGACTATATGTTAGACAACGTGAGGCAGATAAATGCAGAGGGGCGAAAGCTTGATGCAGAGTTGGATGGACGTATTACAATCGAGAAATAAAGGAGGAAAGAAATATGAAAACAAAATTAATTTTAACTACACTATTTCTTTGTTCTTTTATTGCTTTATTTGGACAAAAGAAACTTGTGATTTTGCACACCAACGATACTCATAGTAGAATAGAGCCCTTGCCTGCATCTGACAAAAGAAATGCTCATATGGCAGGTGTTGTCAATAG
>JASLEN010000059.1 GCA_030151105.1 Dysgonomonas sp. | reverse complement strand
CCATGGAAGTTGGGGGTATCTGAAGCACGTAACCGCAAGGAGCGTTCTAGGGTAAAACTGATAACTGGGGCTAAGTCGTAACAAGGTAGCCGTACCGGAAGGTGCGGCTGGAACACCTCCTTTCTGGAGTTTTCTCTGCCTGAAGAGAATGTTTATGAGGTATATTTATTAATAATTGATAAAGTACTACTTGATTGTTTGATTTTTGTATGTTTTAAAATATATTTGAGAAACCAAGAAGCTGAAAGCGATCAGTTTTAGGAGAGTTTTGAAAAGAAAGCCAGTCCTATAGCTCAGTTGGTTAGAGCGCTACACTGATAATGTAGAGGTCGGCAGTTCAACTCTGCCTGGGACTACTAGTAACTAGTTATGCTGGTTTTAACTAGGGGGATTAGCTCAGCTGGCTAGAGCACCTGCCTTGCACGCAGGGGGTCAACGGTTCGAATCCGTTATTCTCCACAACAATAATAAACTCTGTAGATTTATTTCTGCAGAGTTTTTTTATGCTTATAAATTTAATTTATTTAGACTTAGAATATCTCGATGAGCGATTTCGAAGAATAAATCACTTTGAATTTAGAATTCCGTCAATCGTTTATTATCTTTATATCGGAAATTTAATAATCAAAGTAATAAACAAATAAATTTAATTTATCATGTTAAGTAAAAAGATGGAAATTGCTTTAAATAAGCAAATAAACGAAGAGTTTTGGTCAGCATATCTATATCTCTCAATGTCAGCTCACTTTGCTGCTAAAGGAAAGCCTGGAGTAGCAAATTGGTTCAAAGCTCAATTTGATGAAGAGCAAGATCATGCTATGAAATTGTTCAACTATGTGATTGAAAGAGAAGGACAAGTTACTCTAGAGCCAATTAAAAAAGTGCATAATGAATGGAAATCTGTTCTACATGCTTTTGAAGAAACTTTAGCTCATGAAAAAGTGGTAACTGGCTTTATCAATGACCTAGTGACAATGGCTAGAGAAGAGAAAGACTATGCAACAGAAAGCATGTTGCAATGGTTTGTAAATGAGCAAGTAGAAGAAGAATCTACAGCGCAAGGTTTAATTGATGCATTGAAAATGATTGGAGACAATGGATTTGGTCTTTATACATTTGATAAAGAATTACAAGGAAGACAATAATTTTGTCGTATTAATAAATAAGCAAATCTCTTCGATTAAGTTCGGAGAGATTTGTTATTTTTAGGGTTTATTTAATAATAGAAGAGAATGAAAATAGTAGCAGATGAAAATATACCATACCTAAAAGGTTTTGCTGAGAAGTATGGTGAGGTGATTTATTTGGCAGGAGCTGATTTCAATAAAGAATCAATCCATGATGCAGATGCATTGATTGTAAGGACGGTTACTCATTTTGGAGAGGAGATTCTAAAGGAAAGCAAAGTGAAGCTTATTTGTTCGGCAACCATTGGCTATGACCATATTGATACTGAATATTGTGATGAAAATAATATAAAATGGACAAATGCACCAGGCTGCAATTCTAGTTCTGTACAGCAATATATTGTATCTGCATTAATACTATTATCCCGAAAATATAATTTTGATTTAAAAGAGAAAACAATTGGAGTTGTAGGGGTGGGAAATGTGGGCTCTAAAGTAGCACAAGCATGCCGAGCTTTAGGCATGAGAGTCCTTTTGAATGATCCTCCACGAGCAGACCGAGAAGGCGAAAAGAACTTTGTCTCTCTCGATGAAATCAAGCGAGAGGCAGATATCATTACTTTCCATACTCCTTTGACTAAAGAAGGTGACTATAAAACATACCATCTTGCAAATGACACTTTCTTCGATGAACTCAGTAAATCTCCTATCATTATCAATTCAGCACGAGGTGGAATTGTGGATACAGAAGCCATTAAAGTTGCTATAAAGACAAAGAAAATACAAGGTGCCGTTATTGATTGTTGGGAAAAAGAGCCAACAATAGATGTAGAGTATATGGGGTTGGTAGATATTGCTACGCCACATATTGCGGGTTATTCTGCTGATGGAAAGTCTAATGCAACACGGATGTCACTAGAATCGTTGACTACGTTTTTTAAACTAGACGGTGGTGAATTGAAGAGTATCAAGCCTCTGGATGCTCCAGAGCCAATGATTGATTTGAATGATTTTAAGGGTTCGGAAAATAGAGTCTATGATGCCATTCTTAAGACATATAATCCTATGGATGATTTTGCTCGTTTAAAGGCTGATTCAACCAAGTTTAAGCAGTTGAGGAATGAGTATCCACTTCGGAGAGAATACCCTGCATTCATCGTGAAAGATGCGACCGAAGAAGAAAGAACTTTGCTAAAAGATTTAGGATTCTCGATACAATAATTATAAGGATAGAAATAAAAAGAGACAGTTGTAAAAACTGTCTCTTTTTTCATTTTAGAGTATAATACGACGTTAAGGTCAGTATAATACGAGTGTAATATTTTCTTATTTTGCACAACCAGCACAACTTTGTCCTGGCAATTGTTTGAAGAAGTCATTTCCTTTGTCATCTACCAAGATGAATGCAGGGAAATCTTCCACTTCAATTTTCCAGATTGCTTCCATTCCCAGTTCTGGATATTCTAGGCATTCAAGACTTTTGATGCTGTTTTGAGCAAGAATAGCTGCTGGTCCACCAATGCTACCAAGGTAGAAACCTCCATGTTTCTTACAAGCGTCTGTAACCTCTTGTCCACGATTACCTTTGGCAATCATTACAAGGCTACCTCCATTGGCTTGGAATGTATCTACGTATGAATCCATACGTCCCGCAGTAGTTGGTCCCATTGATCCCGAAGCATATCCTTGAGGAGTTTTGGCAGGTCCTGCGTAGTAGCCTGGAACACCGCGTTCTGATTGCTCACGTGCACCAGCTGTACGGCGAAATCCAGCGCCAGCACGCCAATCAGCAGGGCGATCAGCGAGTGACCGGCAAACGCCATCGGCAGCCAGCAGGCCAGCAGTACCAGCAGGCCCACGGTGGTCGCCATTTGCCCGCGGCCACGGTCGGCCATGCGCCCGGCCCAGTTGGCCGCCACGGCACCCACCGCGCCTGCCAGGCCAAACAGGCCAATCACGCCGTCGGAGTAGTTGTAAGGCGGTACGGCCAGC
>JASLEN010000044.1 GCA_030151105.1 Dysgonomonas sp. | reverse complement strand
ATCAGACTATCAGACACATGATTTTGGTGTTGAGTATGGCTTTGAGATCGAAGGTCTTGCACTTTTAGCGCGTGGTGTTGTCGTGCTTGATAAAGAGAATGTGATCCGTTATGTTGAGTATGTGAAAGAAGTTACGACAGAGCCTGATTACGATGCAGCTTTTGCGGTGGCATCTTTCAGGGGCTTTGGCTGATATGAAAAAGACTATTTTGCCCAAAGATTATCCAGAAGTAGATTTTAGTAAGATGGAGATTCACTTGGTAGATGCCTCTCCACGCCTTTTGGCAGGAATGTCGCCAAAGGCGTCTGCTGGTGCTGCAAATACTTTGCGCAAGCGTGGTGTTATTATTCACCAAGAGGTTTCTGTGAAATCTATCGAGAATAAGATTGTAGAAATGAGTAACGGGCAACAACTCAAAAGCCGTAACATATTCTGGGTCGCTGGAGTTAAACCAAACAGCTTGGAAGGAATGCACGAAGAAGCGTATAATAGAGGTCGTTTGTCTGTCAATGAATATAATCAAGTGAATGGTTATGATGATATTTTTGCTATAGGAGATACCTCGCTTCTTCTCTCCGATGCATCTCCTAAAGGGCATCCGCAAGTGGCACAAGTTTCTTTGCAAATGGCTAAAAACTTAGCAAAAAACTTGAATGGGAAAGCTAAGAATAAAGAACCTGAAAAATTTGTTTATGTAGATAAAGGCTCGCTTGCTACTATTGGACGGAATGCAGCTGTTGCTGATTTGGGCAAATTTAAGTTTGGAGGAGTTGTAGCTTGGTGGCTGTGGCTGCTAATTCACATCATGACTATTGTGGGGATGAGAAATAAAGTCTCTGTATTTGTTGACTGGGCATGGAGCTATTTCAATTATGACGTGTCGTTACGATTGTTGATTCGTCCAGAGAAACATGATATGTATAATAAAGAATAAGCATTTTATAGAGAAGTTTTTAAAAGTCTGTGGCAGGTTTGTTGCAGACTTTTTCTTTTATAGCTTTTTTAAGTAGAAGTTTATAAATTTAAATAAATTTGAGTATCTTGTTTTCGCAAACTTAAATTTAAACTTCTTCAGAGATACGTCCTCTTTTGGTTTTACTCAAAATGACTATTCTATTATCCAGAATGCTTTGAGGGTTATTTAAGGGAGAATAACTTAAGCCTTTTAGAGAGGCTTTTTCTATATTGCAGGCTGAAACTGAATTCAACTAATTAAATCAAAATATCGTAAAATGAAAACAAAATTTTTGTCCGTATTGCTAATTGCAATGACATTGTTAGCATCATGCGGATCAGCACCGAAGGAGACTAGTAGAGTTATTTCTACTCCAGTTCCAGCACGTCCAGCAGGTCAAACAGATGTTCTAGAGTTAAAAACTGATCCAATTCCTACAGTGCGTGTTGCATTTGTTGGTTTAGGTATGCGTGGACCAGGTGCAGTAGATCGTATCAGTAGCATCCCTAATGTAGAGGTTGTTGCATTGTGTGATGTGAGGCAAGAAAAAGTGGAAAAATCGAATGAGATTTTAACTAAAAAAGGTCTTCCTAAAGCTCAAGAGTTCTATGGAGATACTGAAGTGTGGAGACAGTTAACAGCTCTTCCTAATGTAGATCTAGTATATGTTGCTACAGACTGGAAACACCATGCTCTAGTGGGTATCCAAGCAATGAAAGATGGCAAGCATGTTGCTATTGAAGTTCCATCGGCTATGACAATGGAGGAGATTTGGGATCTTGTAAATACAGCAGAACAAACTCGTAAACACTGTATTCCTTTAGAAAACTGTAACTATGACTTCTTTGAAATGACAGCTCTGAATATGGCTCGTCAAGGAGTTTTTGGTGAAGTATTGCATGCTGAAGGAGCTTATATCCATGGATTGCAACCATTCTGGGAAGCATATTGGAAAGATGGCGAAAACGATAAACTAGGCTGGCGTATGGATTACAACAGTAAACATAGAGGAGATCTTTATCCTACACATGGTTTAGGTCCAATCTGTCAGGTATATAACATGCACCGTGGCGACAAAATGAACTACCTAGTGTGTGTGGATACAAAAGCTGTAACTAGCCCTGCTTTCATTAAAGAAAAAACAGGAATAGATATCACAGACTTCAAAAATGGAGAACATACTTCTACATTGATCAAAACAGAGATGGGTAAAACTATCCTTATTGAGCATAACGTAAACTCTCCACGTCCTTATAGCCGTATGTATCAGTTGACTGGAACAAAAGGATTCGCTGAGAAATATCCAAGACAAGGATTTGCTTTAGATTCAGAAAATATTGATCCTGAATTGGCAAAAGATCATGAGAACTTGAATGCTCACAGTTATGTTTCTGATGATGTTAGAAAAGCATTGATGGAAAAATATAGACCAGTATCTCAAGAGTTTGAGAAAATGGCAAAAGAAATGGGAGGACACGGTGGAATGGATTTCATCATGGACTACCGTATGATCTATTGCTTGCAAAACGGACTACACATGGATGTTGACGTTTATGACCTTGCAGAGTGGAGTGCTCCAATTCCTTTGACAGAGATTTCTCTTGAAAACGAATCAGCTCCAGTTGAAATTCCTGATTTCACTCGTGGTGCATGGAACAAACTAAAAAGAATCGAATTTGCTGAAGCACCAGGAAAACCTAGCGGATTGCAAATTAAATAAGAACAATGGATATGTAAATATCTAATGTTGAAATAAGGAAATCCCTCTAGTCGTATGATTGGAGGGATTTTTGTATTTCAGGGAATTTGTGATCCGAAAATATTAGTTGTTGCTCTAACAAAATAAGTCATCATAAAATGCTACCTTTGTATCATAAATTAAGACAGTAGGTCGGTTTGTCGCTGGGCGTTTAGGCGCAAAGAGGAAAGTCTGAGCAACAAAGAGCAGTGCACTTCCTAACAGGAAGCTGTTGTGAGGCAGAGTAAGGTAACAGAAAATAACCGCTTCGCCTTGTGTGGAGTAAGGGTGAAAAGGTGAGGTAAGAGCTCACCGGTCTGGCAGTGATGTTCGGAGCCGTATCTCTTGCATGTTGTAAGACCATGTATACCAACGCATGTAGGGCTGCTCGCCCGATGTTGGGGGGTAGGTCGCTAGAGCCATTTGGCAACAGGTGGCGTAGATAAATGACAAACAATCTGCCTCAGGGTAGATTACAGGACTCGGCTTATAGACTTACTGTTTTTTTATTTTAAGTAGAATAATCAAACTAGCTTTGAGAAAGTATTTTATAATAGCAAAAAGAAACATTACGAAGGTAATTCGTTTTCTTACTTACGACATTTGGCGCGTGAGCAAGGATGACGAATCGAAGAATCGTATCAGTC
>JASLEN010000020.1 GCA_030151105.1 Dysgonomonas sp. | reverse complement strand
CGCTACTTGCTATTTGATGTCCTCTATTATATGGAGGGTATGATGCCCACGAACTAAATAATTCTGGCTGATAATCTTCTTTGATAGCAGGGTCATATTGCCAATCATCAGTTCTTCCCGAATTTCCAAAATAAGCTGCGTGCAATGGATAAGCAATCCATAGAGCTACTCTATTTTCTTGGTCGTAAAGCATACTATAATTACGCATTTTACTCGCTCTCGAGTTTGGCTCAAGAGGGGTAACTACATAGTCAAATCCATCTTTGGGTGTAAAAAGTGGCGTTTCTGTCCACATTTGATAAGATGGTTTAGGGTCAACTTCTCCTCCAGAATTTTTGATCGTAATATTGTAGTTGTTCCTACTACCCGATTTGAAATCAACATTCTCAAACTTATGCTTAAAGGATAAGTTGCCTAGAGTAAAGGTTACATCTATTGTTTTCATTCCTATAGGAAGTACAATAGCCTCTGCACTTGTTCCATCTGCTGAGACTTTAGCTTCAAAACTAGCAACTGATTTAGCATCTGCTGTAATTTCTCCATTTGCCAACTTCACATCTGCCTTAGTAGGAAGTCCTGCAATAGTAACTTTCAATCCTTGTAGGCTGCTTACACCATCCCCCTTTTTGAAGGAGAACAGCATACGAGAGAAAAGATGCTTAAACTGTAAATGAGCTCTTGGATTATCTTTACTCGCACCTTTCAAGTTATTAGAATACAAAAAGTCTATTGCTTCCTGATCTACTTGATTTGAAACATCAGCTTTGTACACAAAGTCTTTCACCTCTGCGTTGAATGGATAATAAGCGATGAAATCGACCTTTTTACCATCTTTGGGATAAAAAAGGAGTTCTTCTATTTTGAATGGGAAGAAGTTTCCATCACCAGCAGCAGTCAGATATTGCACATTAGCTGCTGTACCTACCACACTTGTTGCAGATAAGTCTTGATCAGTATTCTTCATGAATACTCCAATTTTGTCATCAGCACTCCAAGCTGAGCCGATTGCCCTTGCCATAGGATTGCCACTTCCCTCTACAGAAGAAGTAAACTCTACACCCTTGCTCGGATCTACAGCCTCATAGTCTAGCTCGTCGTTACTACATGAATGTAGAACAAAAACAGTAAGCATAGTTAATATGAGATACTTGATATTTTTCATATTTTATGATTTTGGGTTAATTAATTCTTTTTGAATAAATCAGTCAAAGTTTGCATAAAATGAGATACAAACTCATCCACTTCTACATCTACACAGACTGCAACATTTGGATTGGGATTATTCATTTTACCATTATCACCAATCGTTCGGCCCCAGTCTTGTTCTCCAGTTCCCACTTTCATATGCAGTGAAAGTGTTTTCACAAATTCAGGATGCACTGCCACCGATGCAGCCAATGGATCGTGCAAAGCACACCCAGCAAGTTCGGGAGCAGACTCTCCATAAGCATCGATATAATAATCAACAATGTCTGCAAAGGCTTTGCCCGACACCGTTCCTAGATCTCTCCATATTTGGGTATCTTTCTTTGTCAGATTAGTTCGCTGTGTAACATCTAACCCAACCATTGTCAAGTGTGTTCCACTTGTAAATAACTCGTTGGCCGCTACAGGGTCTTGAAAGATATTAGCCTCAGCCACCTTGCTCACATTGCCTTCTACAATTAGTGCGCCGCCCATGATTACAATACCGCCTACCATTTCACTTAATTTAGGCTCTTTCTTGATTGCTGCATTCAGATTGGTCATCGGTCCTACAGCAACTATTACCAAATCTTTTCCGTATTTCTTGGCTGACTCAATCATAAAGTCTATTGCATTTTGGGACTCGACTTTTTTATTAGAATGCGCAATAGTTACATTCCCCAGTCCATTATTACCATGAATGAATCGCCCCACTTCCGACGCTTCATAAATAGCTTGTTCACTTTGTGCATGCCCTACTCCTTCAAATACTGGAATATCAGCACGATTGAGCATTTGCAACAAATTGATAGAATTCTGAACACTCGTTTTGAGAGATACATTTCCATAAATCCCTGTCACACCTATCAACTCTATATCAGGACAGCCCACTGCATACGCCAATGCCATAGCATCATCTATCCCTGTATCAAGGTCAAGAATCATCTTCACCTTTTTTGTTTCTTGTTTTTGCTCACTCTCTTTAGATTCATTACTATTCGGTGTAGAGCAAGCTGTAGTTAGTAATAAAGCACCAACCAGATATATTAAAATTTTATTCATTATTTTCTATCTTAAGTTTAGGATCCTGCAAATACGATAAGCCCAAGTCCTGCGATAAAGAACAAGAACATAGCTCCTAGATATTTATTTACACCTTGTGGTGCACCCTTAAATTCTTTCCATATAAATATTCCCCAGATAGCTGCTACCATTGGCGCTCCTTGTCCTAAGGCATAAGATACTGCAGCACCTGCTTTTCCTGCAGCAATATAGCTGAACAAAGTACCCAAGCCCCATACAGCACCACCTAGAATACCAACCATATGTGTTCCAAAACTTCCTTTGAAATATTCTTTATAACTAACAGGTTCTCCTACAAAAGGCTTCTTCATCAATATTGTATTAAATACAAAATTGCTCAAGAAAATACCCACTGAGAAAATAAAGAATGCTGTATATGGAGTAATTTTTCCTGGTGTAGGACTTTCGAAGTTGTCCAAATCCATTGCTGCTGCCACAAAACGATAGAAGAAAGACATCAATATACCAGCAACTGCTGCTAACATGATTCCTTTCTTTGCATTCTTATTTTCAGCATTACCCGAATTCTTACTTGCAGCTATTCCATTCAATACTACTGCCACCACAATAAGTGCTACTCCTAAGAATAGAGTTACAGGATCTCCCTTAGGCGCACCAATATAATTTATTATAACTCCCAATACTAGTGCCAGTCCTACTCCTAATGGAAAGGCTACAGCCAAACCAGCCATAGACACTGATGCCGAGAGAAGAATGTTAGAAGCATTGAAAATAACACCTCCTATAATTGCACTCAACAGCATTGCTGTTTCAGCTTGTTGCAAATCTGGGATAAAACTACGTCCAGCATCACCAAAGCTTCCTAAAGTGAGTGCCATCAGTAAAGAGAAAACAAGAATACCAATGGTGTAATCCCAATAGAACAACTCATATCTCCATGTCTTTCCTGCCAGTTTCTGAGTATTACCCCACGATCCCCAACAGATCATAGTGATGATACAAAGCAAGACAGCAACAAAATAACTATCTACTATAAACATGATATTTTATTTAATGGTTAATTTATCTACTTCAATAATTTAGTTAGCCGCAATCTCTCTTCGATGAGGGATAGAGGCTTGAGCTCCCATCCTTGTAACTGTTACTGCAGAACATCTATTGGCAAATTTAATAGCATCTACCAAACCTAAACCTTCTGATATTGCCACAGAAATAGCACCACAGAAAGTATCTCCTGCTGCTGTTGTATCTACTGCTTCTACTTTCAATGCAGGTATTTCGTGATATTCGTTCCCTTCTTTCAGCAATGCACCTCTGCTGCCCATAGTTATGACTACAGTATCCACGCCCTTGGCACAGATAGCATCTGCTGCTTTTTTAGCACTATCCCAATCAGTAACCTTTATACCTGAAATTATTTCAGCCTCTGTTTCATTAGGAATAAGCATATAAATATTTTCGAGCAAATCATTAGATAACGATTGTGCTGGTGCAGGATTTAGAATCACCTTCACATCATTTTGCTTTGCTATTTTTGCGGCATACTCTACTGTATCCATTGGCACTTCTAGTTGCATCAACAAAATACCAGCATCAGCGATTGTCTTTTCTGCATCTTTTACATCTTCGGGAGACAAAGTTCCATTTGCACCTGATGCTACTACAATACAGTTTTCGCCTCTTCCATCTACAGTTATAAGAGCAACTCCCGATGGTAGATTTGGATCTGACAAAATAAAATCAGTATTAATCCCCTCATCATTATAGAGTTCTACAGATTGACGTCCAAAAAGGTCATTCCCAGTTTTAGTTATAAAGGTAACTGCACCACCCAAACGAGCTGCTGCTACTGCCTGATTCGCACCTTTTCCTCCAGGGTTCATCATAAAGGTTCCTCCTAGAATGGTTTCACCAGGAACAGGAAGTCTGCTTGATTTTACGACCATATCCGTATTACAACTTCCTAACACTACAATTTTATTCTTTTTCATGCTATTATTTTTTAGGTATAAAGTTGCATTTGTTACAAATAGTAAAAACACGACTTCAGTTCTGCCCTATTTAAGTTACATTTATTTAATCTGTTTTCCTAAATATTCACTATCAAAAATAAACTTTAAAGCATCATATTTAAAACAATTAATTGAAATATAATAAATACACAATAAGAGCAGAACAACAAATAAAAGCACATAAATGCCACAAGACAGCCTAAAACAAGAGCTACAATAAAACTACAAATTCAAATTCTCTAAAGATTATTTAGGAATTTAAATAAAATCACAAAACAGAGAAAGTAAAATCTCAACAAACATTATTTAACACTTAGCACTATACAAATGAGAATTAACACTAAAAGAATAAAAAGACAAAAGAAGTTCTGTACTTTATCCACATTAAGAGTGAACAATAGCTCAATTTGTCATTCAAATAAAACTGAGTACATTTTTAAAATATCAAAACAAGAATAGAAGGATTATTTCATCAAGAAATCTTTAAATTCTGGATTTTCGTAGATAAAACCAGACTCAATTAGCTTTCGGGGTTCTACGCTAGGACTTTTAAGCAAGAAGTCGGCAGCCTCTCCTAAAACTAGTCGAAACATGAAGGCAGGGATTCTTACTTTAAGCCAACTTCTGTAGCACAGCGCAATAAGAGAAAGCATCTCACTATTGGCAATATTGTATGGAGCTACAAGATTTACAACTCCTTGCAGTTTTGATGTATTAATAATATGATTTATAGCCGAAAGAAAATCTTCGATACTAATCCACG
>JASLEN010000468.1 GCA_030151105.1 Dysgonomonas sp. | reverse complement strand
TATCTACGTATGAATCCATACGTCCCGCAGTAGTTGGTCCCATTGATCCCGAAGCATATCCTTGAGGAGTTTTGGCAGGTCCTGCGTAGTAGATTGGGTGATCTTTTACGTATTGAGGCATGCCTTCTCCTTTGTCTATTCTCTCTTGTAGTTTTGCATGAGCAATATCACGTCCTACAATGATTGTTCCTGTAAGAGAAAGTCTCGTTGAAACTGGATATTTTGACAATTCTTTTCTAATCTCATCCATTGGGCGATTCAAGTCTATTTTCACACCGCCAGCTTCTCCTTCTTTTTGAAGTTCAGCTGGAATTAGATTTGCTGGATTGCTTTCCATCTTCTCTAGCCAAATTCCGTCTTTATTGATTTTTCCTTTGATATTTCTATCAGCCGAACAAGAAACTCCCATACCCACTGGACATGATGCACCATGACGAGGAAGGCGGATTACACGAATGTCGTGAGCAAAATATTTTCCTCCAAACTGTGCTCCTAATCCAAAATCTTGCGACGCTTTCAGTAGGCGTTGTTCCAATTCTATATCTCTGAATGCTTGTCCGTGTTTGTTCCCTTCTGTTGGTAGCTCATCATAATATTTAGTTGAAGCCATTTTCACAACCTTGAGGTTGGTTTCGGCAGAAGTGCCACCTATCACAAACGCAATATGATATGGAGGGCAAGCTGCTGTCCCTAGCGATTGCATTTTTTCTAATAAGAATTTCTCCAATTTGGTAGGAGTAAGCAAAGCCTTAGTCTCTTGGTAGAGGTATGTTTTATTTGCAGATCCACCACCTTTGGCTACAAATAGGAAGTTGTATTCATCTCCCGCAGTCGCATACAAGTCGATTTGTGCAGGTAGGTTAGTTCCTGTATTTACTTCGTCATACATGTTTAGTGGTGCATTTTGCGAGTAACGTAAATTGCATTCAGTATATGTATTATATACACCTTTTGACAATGCCTCTTCATCGCAAATACCAGTCCAAACTTGTTGACCTTTTTTACCCATAATTATGGCAGTTCCTGTATCTTGACAAAAAGGTAGGATCCCTTTAGCCGAAATTTCAGCATTTCTCAAAAATGTGAGTGCCACAAATTTATCGTTGTCGCTAGCTTCTGGATCTGAAAGAATTTTAGCTACTTGTTTTTGATGCTCTGGGCGCAAAAAGAAGTTTACATCATGAAACGCTTGTTGGGCAAGCATTGTCAATCCTTCTGGTGCTACTTTAAGCATTTTTTTTCCTTCAAAGTCAACAGTCGATACAAACTCTTTGGTCAAGAGTGTATATTCTGTTGTGTCTTTTCCCACAGGAAACATTTCCTGATACTTAAATTCTGGTTTTGCCATAATCTTTTATTGATGTTTAGTTGTTTAGTAGTTATGTAAACAAAAATACAAATAATATGATGCTAAATCAATTGGAAAGTCCAGATAATTTATTCATTTTTCTTTGATTATTAAATAACTCACAAGCAGAGTTCTCTCGTTTTTGGAAAAAACAACTATCTTTGTCAATATGGATAATAATATATAGACCGAAAAGATGTTGTATATTAATATCAAAAGTGGCAACTTTTATTCAAAAAATTAAGATGCAGGTGTACACAAGCAAAAACATATTACTCTTATTCTTACTATTCATACTGCCTATAGGACTATTTGCTCAGATAGGCACAAGAAAATATATTACCCGAAGTGGTGATACCACAGTTATTGTCAATCCAGGAAGAACAGGACTTTCGGGAGAGGATGCCCGCTTTTTGCATGATGAAAGAGCCATTGAAGATGAGTTTAACAAATTGTCTCGTTTTCGTATGTTGAAAGAAGCTGCACAAGAAACAGGACAAGTTGCCAAAATTGTAGAAATAGAGCAAAAGGAGGTCAACCCCTCTTCTGGATCTCTAGGTTTCAGAATTGCTCAAAAGAATATCCGCTATTTACAAAATGAGCAAAAAGCAACTCGTATGGCACGAGACATAGCCAATAGAGATGCTTCGGTTGAAGAATTGCTATTCTTGAAAAAAAAATATGGAGGAAAACCATCCTACTTCGTAAATGGTGTGCATGTAGATGCTCAGACAGCTGCATTATTGTCTGATAAGGACATTATGACACGATCGCTTAAGGTTGCGAATACGGCAACAGGGAACCCTAATGGAGAGGTGTGGTATGTTGTAAATACGAAGGTGTTCGAGAAGTTAGGTTTGGCAGATTACACAATGCCTGAGGTTAACTATGCTTCTAGTAACAAGAGCCCTAGTTCGAGAGAGGAGCAATCAGTTTTTGATATGGATGTTAAGCCTAGAGAGAGCTCAATCTCATCAAACGAATATAAGCAGTTGTCATCTACTCAGCAGCAGACTTTATCTTCTCAGCAACAAGAAGTAGAGGAATTGCGAAGACAAATTGAAGAGGTAAAGAGACAGAGAGCTGCTATCTCTAACAAATCATACGAGACTCAAACACCTCGTTCTTCATATTCTGAAGAGCCAGTTCCAAATAATAATCGTGCGACTACACCAGCTCCAACATATCCTACAAATAAAAGATATCAAGAGCCAGTAGAGGAAATTATTGGATTTAGAGATTCTCCGCAAGAACGTACTAGACGTGAAAGAGATCGACTGCAAGAAAGTGAGTCGGACAATGATGCTCCAAAACGCTCAGTGAGACGTATAAAAGATAGGGAAAGAAATAGATAAGATAAATGCTTCGTAATCAAAAGAAGCATTTACCTTTCAGTATATTTTCGATAACAACAGGGAAGTGTGTGTACTCTAGTGCATGCACTTTTTTTGCAACATCCTCATAAGTATCGCTATCTAAGATAGGGCATTTTTCTTGGAATATAATAGTGCCCTCGTCATAGTTTTCATTCACATAATGTATTGTGATGCCTGTTTCTATCTCTTTAGACTCTACTACAGCCTTGTGGACATTGTCTCCATACATTCCCTTTCCTCCAAACTTAGGGAGAAGAGCAGGGTGTATATTAATAATGTTTTGAGGAAATAGATTGATTATGTTTTGTGGTATTTTTAGAAGAAAACCAGCCAAAATAATGAAGTTAATTTTCTTCTCAATGAGGTATTTTATAACATTTGTGGTGTCAAAAAAATCATCTTTTGAGAAAAATTTAGAATCAATATTTAAGTTTTCTGCTCTTTTTAGTACAAATGCATCCTTTTTGTTAGTTACTACACAAGCAATTTCTATTTTCTCATTGCTCGCAAAATATTTAATGATATTCTCAGCATTTGTTCCTGATCCTGAGGCAAAAATGGCAATTCTAGTCATGTGGCGTTTTAGATGGTTTTAATGCACACATCCAAAAAATGTGTGCAGTTTTAATGATTTTATACAATAAATATTTGTTTCATATGTATAAAATGTTCTTACTTTGCAGTGACAAAATTAGGAATAAAAATTCATTATTAATTAAAATTAAAAATTATGTCAGAAGTAGCAAGTAAAGTGAAAGCAATTATTGTAGACAAGTTAGGAGTTGAAGAGTCTGAAGTGACTAATGCAGCTAGCTTTACAAACGACCTAGGAGCTGATTCACTTGATACAGTAGAGTTAATCATGGAATTCGAGAAAGAATTCGGTATCTCAATCCCTGATGATCAAACTGAAAAAATCGCTACAGTAGGAGATGCTGTCTCTTATATTGAAGCTAACGCGAAATAATCTTTTTTCCAAAAGAAATTTATGGAGTTAAAAAGAGTAGTAGTA
>JASLEN010000452.1 GCA_030151105.1 Dysgonomonas sp. | reverse complement strand
AACTGCAAGTATCATGTTATTCAGCGTATGATCTCAAGAATTATTCAAGATGTGAAAGAGAATCAGCAATTTGTTCTGCGTAGGCGCTATTTAGTGGGTGCTTAATGTAATCGTTTATCGTATTATAAATATTATTTATTGCATAAAATGAAACAATATGTGAACAAGATTTCGAATATCGTTGTTTAATAAATAAACGGACGTACCAAATATAGGAAGATGAAATTTTTAATACACACAACGATGATAGTTAAATTGGTTTTTGTTTTTGTACTGCTTTTGGCAGTTTATGCTTGGATTTTATATGAGGTAAATCAAGCTCCTGATGAGGATGAATTGTAATTAAAATGAATAATAAATACAACAACTATAAATATAACACAATGAAAATGAATGTAATGTTGCTTAGAAAGCTAGAAAATAGAAATAGTACGTCACGTAGAGAAAACTTGGAGCGACAACTGCAAGTGCAGAGAGAGTTGAATGCAGAATTGTTGAGAACTTGTAAACAGCAAACTCGTCTCATTGATGAACAATCACTAATGATTTCTGAAATATTGGAAAGTGTGGGAAGATAATTAAGGTGCTTATAATTTGATGTTAAGGTTATAAATAAAGGGATATTGCATTGATTTTCTAAAATCGCAATATCCCTTTATCTATTAGAACATTTTTAGTCTAAAAATATTCAGTAATTTGCTGATAGTGTATGTGCTCCTTTTCTTTTTGTAAATTTATTAATAATTAATGAGATAGCGAATTTATTTTATCGAAAGTTTAGTGCAGAAAAAGAGACACGCATTGAGTAAATCTCATTGGTGTCTCTTTCTATTTGTATGGAGTAGGTTGTTTCTAGTGGCTACTTCCTGCTCCATGGTGCTTTTTCGATTAGAGCTTTAAACTCTTTTGCGGCTTCGTTGCCCATTGTCGAAATTTGGTCTTTGTTTTTGTCCATAAAGCTCAAAATCTCTTGTCTTACAGCCTTATACTCCTCTTCGGCTGCGGCTCTACCAGCTCTGTTGTCTAGTGAGGTGGTTTTTTGCTCCACTTCAATGCTTTTGTTGATCAAAGCAGAAAAGTCTGCAATCAATTGCTGCTCGCTGTTGCTTATCTTAGCCTTTGTGGTCTTGGAGATTACGCTTTCATCGTTCATTACGTCCGATCCACAGGTGGTAAAGGTAAATGCTGCGAGTAGTGCTAAAATGGCAAGTGTTGTTTTCATAATACATTTATTTTTATATGTTTTACTACTACAGAACCTGCATGATTTTGGATCATTCTTTTTCGCATGTTTCACAAAGATCATGCATCGTTTTACGTTTCATAGGCTTTGCTTTCTTTAATTAATGATCTACCTAAATATAACATATTTTATGATTATAACAAAATATATTAAGTAAATGTTTAGTGATTAATGAATTAATTTGCTATGTGATATTGTATGCTCTCTATCTTTTCTAGCATTGAAGAGGCATTGAGAGCATAAAAAAAACACCAGAGCAATGCTCCAGTGTTTTTTCATATAGATGATATTTTGTTATTTTCTATAATATATTTTTCGTTCCTCGTGCGCTTTTATGTTTCCCGAAGCATCTTTTTGCAAACGATTTATCCAGTTCTGAGTCGGACTCTCTTCCAATTTGTAGTCAGTATAAAAAATCTCTTCTAGTTCAGAGTCTTTTTCCACAAGCTTTTTGCTTAACTGTCCTTCTTTATTGTATTCTATAGTGCTTGACTCTAGTATCTTACCATCTTTGGCGGCTTTTACGGCTTTAACTCTTTTACCCTCTTCGTTGTATGTTTCGGTGTAGCTAGAAACGCTATTTCCAAAATTAGAAATTGTGCAAACTGTAAACTCTGTAAACTCCTTCGAAACCAGATTTTTATTGGCTAAATCCTTATTGTCACAAGCAAGTACGTAAGTCTCTTTTTTATTCTCTCTCTTGTCCAATTTGAAAGAGGTAGCTGCATCATTGCCTTGCAAAATAGAGTAACCTGTGGGAAGCGAATTGCTATCCCTTGTTATGCTTAACTCAGCGTATTCTAAGGGTTTACCCTCATTGTCAAAAGTCTGATTTCTATTTTCTATCACATATCCATTCTTGTCGTAGATAGCTGAAGCTTTTAAGAGAATAATATCGCTCTTATTGCCTTCAACATTCTTGTAATGAATGACTACAATCGAATCTATCTCTCCCTTCATGCCATCATATTTGGCCTCGGGTAAATATTCTTTTGGATTAACTTCTTTTTGTTCCTTGCATGAGTTGAAAATGAGTACAGCAAAAAGAGCTACGATGATAATTTTCTTCATTGTGTGTTGTTTTTTAATATGTAGTGTATCTGTTAGTTAGTGGTTTTGCTTCCATAATCCCTGCTGAGGGGTATGAAAACAGCATGTGGTTACAAAGATAGTAAAATTATTGAGGCTAAAAGTATATCTTCAAGCTAAGTCAAAGCTAAACTTGGGCTAAGAATTTGTAATAATATTTTGTGCCATTTATCTATTGGTATGAAAGCAATAATAATATCTTTAGCTGTAGTTTTGTCGACTGTAATATCCTTATATCTGGGGAATTGGCTTCCAAAAGTGTTGCCTAATATTTCTTCATTTTTGGATAGAAAGCCCTTCAATTGCCGACCTTGTTGCACCTTCCATCTCACATGGATTTTCATTGGTGCAATAGCAATTTTTCAGCAGTCGATGCCGTTGCTATTTGCGGGTTTTATTATTGCTTTCATTGTTTTTTTTATAGTTCGAAAAAATGATAATAATAAAATTATAGAGTAATGGAAAACAAAGATTTAAGAGACAAAGTAAAAGAATTGGTTCAAGAAGTTGAAAAAACACATCGCTACTCCATGAGCCGTGTGTATAGTGCATACAATGAGGTGTTTGACAAAAATGAACAGCCTCAAGCCTGTGCTAGTTGCCTCATCCGAAAAGTGAATGAGCTTAAGAAATGGCTTGCTGAACAGGCAGATTCAGAAGAAGATACAACACCACCCTCTACCCTCAAAACAGCTTCACAAAAGACTAAGCGAAAAGCGTCTAAAAAGTGATAAGTGTTTAACAATCAAACGATCTAAATGATGCAACAACTGACAACTAAACAAGAGATGTTTTGCTATGAATATCTTATCGACTTCAATGCTACGCAAGCGGCTATCAGAGCGGGATATAGTGCTGCGTCGGCTTCGGTGATAGGCTCTCGCAATCTCGCCAATGCGGCTATTGGTCAGCGTTTGCAAGAGTTGATGGAAGAACGAAAGGCTAGAGTGGAGGCAACATCCGACTATGTTTTGCAACGATTGTTGGAGATAGATAGGCTCGATTTGGCTGATATTGTGGATGATGAGGGAAATGTATTGCCCATTAAAGACTGGTCGGAAGAGTGGCGAAAATCTGTTGCTGCCATTGATATTTCGGAAGTTAAAACGGCAAATGCCCTTGTGAAAAAAATATAGATGCCCGACAAACTCAAAAACCTCGAATTGCTTGGCAAACACATTGGAGTGTCTGCTTTCAAGGAGCGAACGGAGTTGACGAGCACTGATGGTAGAGAGCTGGTTATCAATGTTACAACTGCTTCCGCCAAGCAAGAGATCAAGCAGTTGAAAGAGTCACTTGGTTGAGGCTTATTTAGATTCATTATTAATTTTATAGAAAAGACTTCGTTGAGACAATGAAGTCTTTTTTGTTGCGTTATTATTAAGATTTTTGGTTTTTTATTCTAGACAAATTGTATTGTCAGAAAACATATTTATTTTGATCGAAAATTAAATAGATATGACAATCAACGTTGATTATTAGAATAATAGTTTATGCCAGTACACAATTTTATCTTAAATAATATGCTAAAACTACTACTGCTTTTTACTTTGGTTATTTACACTACTGCAACAGCGGTTGCTCAAGATTACAAGAAAGAGATTTTGCCTTTCAAACCTCTTAAACCAACTCATGTACCTACTTTTGGAAGGCCTTCATCCACAAGTGGTTTAGGACAAGAGGATTTGTCGCCTACATTAAAATTAGGGGTGTCAAATGCTGATTTCAAACCTGTTGACTTTGAATATAAAACTTCTGATAATAAGAGCTTTATTCACAAACCTTATGCCAAATTTATTATTCCTGCCGCTATGTTTAGCTACGGAATCACCACTCGTTTCTATAAGCCTTTGCGAGATCTAGATTATAGTACCGATCACGAACTTGGGGAGCATTATCCAAAGACTGTTTGGGTAGATGATTACTTGCAATTTGCACCAGCTGCTATGGTTTATGGGCTTGATTTTATGGGAGTTCCTGCCAAACACAATTTTAGAGATCGCACGCTGATTACGGCTACTTCTTATCTCGTGATGGGCGTAACGGTGGAGACAATGAAAAGGAACATTAGCGTGGCTCGTCCAGGCAATCGTGGCACAAGTTCTTTCCCTTCTGGACATACGGCTGCAGCCTTTGTGGGAGCACATATTTTGATGAAAGAATACTACGATGTATCGCCTCTGATAGGTGTGGCGGGTTATACTGCTGCTACTGGCGTGGGTGTGATGCGTATGATTAATCACAAACATTGGATAAGCGATGTGGTGATGGGAGCTGGCGTAGGTATTCTTAGTGCCGAAGTGGGCTATTTGATGTTGCCAGTTTGGTACAGGCTTTTTAGCATCAAAGATAAGCACGAAAACCTTGTTTTTATGCCTTCCGTATTGCCCGATAGCCAAGGGCACATGGGCTATGGCGTGGGTTTGTCTTATAATTTCTAGAGTATGAGTATTGAGAGAGGTTAGAGTTTAATCTCTCTCGATGTCATGCGACCTTTGCCTACGATGAGAATTTTATCCTCATAAATTTCAACAATTCCATAAGAGTTGTCCTCAGTCTCTAACATCCCCTCAGCCGTTACACACGGAATGCCCTCAAAAGTTCCAAAACCTCCTACATGGTGATGACCCGAAAGAACAAGCTTGACGGAGGTGAAAGCTGTTAGAGTTTCCAATATCTCTTTGTCATTCAATGCTGTAAGCTCAGTTTCAGGGTAGAGCGGATGGTGCGTGCATACAATCACGTTTTCACCTTTCTTTTCAGCTTGCGTAAGTTGGTCTAAGAGCCATGTCATCTGCATTTTGCTGATGCCGCCATTGTAGGTCTGAAAATTGTTTCGCCCTCTCGATTCTATGCTGTCTTTCATTGCAGCAAGTTCTTTTTCTTTGTTCGATGCTTCTATGTTGGCATAAGATGCTACTTCGTTGGTATTGAGCATGATGAATCTCCACTTTTTGCGAGTGAAACTATAATATTCAGCAGGCATTTTCAGTTTTTTGAATAGCATATTGTTATCCACAAAACCACTATAATCATGGTTCCCAGGTATCGCATACACCTTGCCCTTGAGGTCGTTATGAATTTTCATCACCAAATCCAAATCGGCAGGATTTCTGTCTATCATATCTCCCAAGTTGATTGCAAAATCGACTTTTTCTTCATTGAAATTGTCAACAGCCTCTTGCAGCTTGTTGAGCGATATATTATAATATCTATTTCCACGAGGTGCTACATCGGCATATTGCGTGTCGGCAACCAGTCCAAAACGTATAACGGGAGTATTGGCTACTACTTGTAATGAACAAAATAGCAGAAATGAGGCAAGTATAGAAGTAAATAGTTTCATATTTTATCAAAATTCAACCTTAAAGATAAACAATCTTAATTGAAAACGTAACTTTTTCTGATTTCATTTCTCTGTCTATTTTCTCTTCTTCTGCAAGCCTTTGCTAGGTCTCTTTCCAAGCCATTTTAGAGGCCGATTGGGGTGAGGAGAAAGAGTAAATAGTTTTGTTCGTTTTGTCGCTCATTCGTACTTTTTCAGTAACTTGCGGTCGTTTTTTAAGGAAGAAGACAAATTTTATATTTCGAAATGAATACACTTTTGAGACTATTATCTACATTTATTCTGACTGCTTTTTTGTTTTCATGCAATACAGATGATAAGGAAAAGGAGTTTATAAAAACTCAAAATCTAAGTCTGATTGTAAAATATGAAACTCAAAACTATAGTTATCAGTTGGATAGAGATATCATATTTCAAGAATTGCAATATATTGGAAGGGCTAAAGGGCTGGTCTATGTGGTACATGGCAAAGATAATGATAGTCTGTATGCTGCAAAAAGGATTGATGAAGAGCAACTTAATGGATTACAGACTACTCAAGATGCCTTGCAGTTGGATGTGAAATTGCCTGCTGGAAAATATCTGTTATCCGTATTGTCATGGGGTGAGAGCTTTTCTTTTTCCGATAACGCATTTCAGCTATTGCAGAAACCCTATAATGAGGCTGTTTGTCAAATAGATCCACGAGGACAGGCTTATTTTGGGAGTGCAGAAGTTGTTGTAAGTGACTCAGGAGATGCCAAACAAGTGGTGGAACTGGAAAAGCTGATGTCATTTTTTACTTTCGAATTTGCTGATGCGGATAGAATGCCCGTAGAAGCCGCAGATATTCGTTTGAGTGTGAATGCCAAGAATTTACCTCAGGCTTTTTTCCTCAAGTCACGAGCAACATTGACGAAGCAACAAGAGACTGCGTATAATATTCCTCGTTTTTCGGATAATAGTATGCAAGATAATCGCCCAGCAACTCAGGCTGTGGCACATTACTTTTTGCTCGAAAATAATAATTTAGCAGAGTCGAGCGCCGAGCGTGGAACAATCTCTATTGTTTGCCAAATTATGCAAAATATTGAACCAAAGGCTACTATCAAGATTGTGAATGAGCGTTTTCCAGAGGTGGTGGGGCAAAAGCATTATCGTTTTGTGAGCGAAATATATTCTGCCAAACCTGTTGAAGAAATTGTGGAATAGGCGGAAAATTATTCATAGATATATTAATGAGCTTACTATCTGAGGGATGGTAAGCTTTTTTATTTTCGATATGCGGTTAAGGTGCTGCCTGTGTGTCGTTTGAAGTAGCGTGCCATATAGGAGGTGTCCTCAAAATTTAATTGTTCGGCAATTTCTTTTTTCGACAACTCTGTGGATGTAAGCATGGCTTTCAGCTCTAAAATAACTTGCCTATCTATCAGGTCTTTGGGCGAATCATTGAGATATTTCTTTGTGATTTGCGAGAGATAGAAGGGCGTGATATTTAATTCTTTAGCATAATATGTCACGTTTCGCTGTGTGGTGGAGTATTTGCCTATCATGTCCCAAAATTGCCAGCAAATCATCTCCTGACGGTTGCGTTTGTAGAGAGGTAGCGTGCCTTCGGGCGGAATTTCTTCTGTTATTTTTAAGAAAATATTCTGCAAATGATTGCGCAACATAACGTGCCAATGTGTGGGGCAATGCTGGATGATGTGCCTCGTTTGTTCTAGCCACATCTGAAGGAGTGGGATGTCATTGGCCGTGGGGCGACAAAGCGGATATTCGTTGAGAAAGAGGAAGAGCGGATTGGGGAGATTGTAAGCTACTTCTGCGGCAAAGGCTCTGTTGAGGAGGCAGTAAAATACCTTGAAATCTGACGAGGTGCGCAAGACTCGGGCAATGGAGTCTTCGGCAAGTACGAGTATATCGTTGGCTTTCAGAATGTAATTCTTGAAGTTTACGCTCACCACAGCACTTCCTTCCAAGCAAATGAAAAGGCTGGTGTAGCTCAATTGCAAGGGGTGAGGGTGCTGCGGGGTGAAGTTGGTTTCGCCAATAGAAATCAATTGGTTTTCCTTCAATGTATGATGTGTGTAGTTTTTCATTTACTTTCCATTTTGGCTATGAATGTACTTAAAATAATTATTGTTTCATTCATTTGTTTTCAAAAGTACCCAAAGTGCGCAAATTCTGTTTGTGGACTTATGTGTTGATTACCCTACTTTTGCATCTGTATTTATTAAACGAAAAATGATTATGATTTTAGAAACTGAACGAATGATTTTGCGTCCTTTCAGAGAGAGCGATGCAGAAGATCTATACAGATTTGCGAAAGATGAGCAGGTGGGACCAATTGCTGGCTGGCCTCCGCACGAGAGCGTGGAACAGAGCTTGGAGATTATTAGATCTGTATTTATGCAAGATGGTGTTTTTGCGCTGACACTCAAGGGTGAAGATGTTGCTATAGGGATGATAGGTCTGATATTGGGCGAGAAAAGTAATTTCCCCATTCCAGAGACTGAAGGTGAGATATCTTATTGGCTCGGAGTGCCGTATTGGGGTAGGGGATTGATGCCTGAGGCTACGAGAGAGGTGGTTAGATATGGCTTTGAGGATTTGAAACTTACGGATATATGGAGTGGCTATTATGATGGCAATATTAAGTCTAAGACGGCGCAGGAGAAATGCGGATTTAAGTATCATCATAGCGAAGAAAATAGCTATAATGAATTCTTAGACGAAGTACGCACTGAGCATATTAGCTTATTGACCAGAGGGGAATGGTTGGCTTTGGTAAATAAGTAATCAATATTAGAAAATTATCCTTGCGATGATTGAAAATCAGAAACGCTCTGCTTTTTCCTTAGAAAAAAGTAGAGCGTTTCTTTCGTGTTTAATATAAATAGGTGAATCTTTTTTTAAGCTGCGGATTCTGCGCAATATTCTGTATATATTGTTGTTAGTCAATTGAGAGATGACTTTTTTGTCTTCCTTTTTTGATTAAAGTACTTGTGAATTAAATAGTAAAAAATAGGTATAATTAATGTGTTGAATGTTACTTCAATATGTACGTAAATGAAATGCTAAATAGTGTGTGCGAAAATAATTTGTTCGTTTTGGGATTTTCTTTCAATCCAATAGTGTTACAAAGATATAGTTTTTTTTGATTCACTTGTATTAAAAGTAGGTTAAATATGGTATAGTTTTCTGTAATATGTAATCGAACGTTGGTTATTTGCTTGCTGCAAGGTGCTCTATTTGTGATAATTTGTTAAGAACTGGTAATGTAAGTAAAGTAAATGTGTTTTTTGTATCGGCTGAGATATCTTGGGCGTCTTTAGAAATTGAGAACTGTTACTCAAAAAAATACAAACTTATTGTCTGCGAGAGATGCCGACAGAACTATAACAAATTAATAACTAAGAAGAATTAAGTATGAAAAAAATGTTTAGGAGCTTTGCGCTATTAATGATGGGTGCAAGCCTTTTTGTAGCTTGTAGTAGTGATGATAAAGAAGATGTGAATCCAACTCCTGAAAGACCAGAAGTGATTGTACCAGAGGCTACTGAGGCACAAGCTAAGGAAGAAATTGCCAATGTGGTGAAAGCTCTGAAAGATATTGATGGACAGTTAATTGGTGCAGATGTGAGCGAATTTATTGCAGCGCTGGAAGCAAGCGATGTGACGGCTAAGACCAACGAATTTACAGTTTTTGCTGTAGAGGATGAGGTGGAATTTGTGTTTGATGAGCCTGCTGACAATGCTCGTTCTATGAGCGCTCGTGGGCGTAATTTCAATATGAATTATCATATTCTAGCAGGTAAGGTTGACGTAAAACATATAGGGGCGGACAAGGACTATGTGTATAAAACCATTAACGGAAAAGATGTGATGATCAGCAAACGCAACAATGTGGTGTATGTGAATGGTGTGGCAATGAAGAAAAACGAATACTTTGGCAACAAGTATGGCAAGGGCTCGTACATCTACTGTATCAAAAATCCTGTTCCTGAGAAAACAGAGTCTATCAACTCAGAGGCTAACAAGAATGGTGCTTATGATCTTCGTGTGATGAATATTGTGGATGGTAGAGAAGCTCCTTCTAAGGATGCTCTTGTGATGGCTTTTGAGGTAGATGGTTACAAACAAAAGCTGATTGCTAAGGTGAGAGTAAATGACGATGGACGTGCTACAATTGTATATCACGGAAACAATGCAGTGTTTTATAAAGCTGTGAATCAGCAATATTCATATATCTACAACGGGTTTATGGTGGCTGGAATGTACACTTCGGCTAACATTGGTAGTGCTTTGCCTTACGAGAATGTGATGATAAAAGGAAAAGAATATAAGCCAACTGTGGGTGGTGCGATACTTGCTGACACCAATGGTGATGGTAAAATCAATTACCTAGATCGTCAAGGAAAAAAATTCTTAGAGTTGAAGAAGGGTGAAGAACTGAACACAATCTATCTAGCCAACAAATCGAAATAAGAAGTCTTTCTTAATTTTTAAGACAAAAAATGAAATGCGAAGAGTTTGATAATTCTTCGCATTTTTTTATTCTACTTTTTCTTTGAAAACTATTTGTCCAAGCCCTATCTGACTCTGATTGCTGTCCAACTTGTGGATAGTTTGTTTATATTGCTTAGGATAGGCAGCCGATTGAATTACAGCGGTATAAGTTTTTCCGTAAAGCACATATACATTTGTCATTCCTGCATCGTTGGCTGTGCCTTGATATTGATGGTCTTTGGTGATACCAGTGGTGTTGTGTACAAATTTTCCATCCTTGAAGGTATAATTCTGTGTGTCGGCAAAGTCTTCAAAAAGGTAGAGTGATGCTCCTTTGTCATTCTTGGTTTTGCCATCAGTAATATATTGTACATGAGCCGTAAAGATGACCTTGTCGCCATCGTTCATGTCTAGTCTGTCACCTTCTGTACATGCTGCAAGGAGAGTGGCTAGAATGGCTATCAATAGTTTCGATATTGTTTTCATAATCTTTCTGAGTTAGTTATTTAAAGATAGTACGTAATTTTGAGAAGTCATATTTTTTATAAAACAATTCGATATGTTAATTTTTAAGACAATTCTTATATTTATCCTTGCTGGCATCTTCGAGATAGGTGGTGGATACTTGATGTGGCTTTCGTTGCGAGAGGATAAGCCGCTCTGGTATGGGGTGTTGGGTGGTGCTGTGCTGGTGTTATATGGTATGGTGGTCACTTTGCAGACGGCCAATTTTGCTAAGGTGTATGCCACTTATGGTGGCTTTTTTATAGTGATGTCGCTGCTTTGGGCTTTTGTTTTTGAGAAATATATTCCTACCAAATACGATATTATTGGTGCTGTGGTGGCTTTGGTGGGGGTGTGTATTATTTATTATTCGCCTCGTGGCTAGGTTATGATGGGTAGGTAATGCACATGGAGTGAAAGAATTGTATTACCTTAGCATCGTTTTTTTAAGTTTCGAAACAAACAATCTGATAAAACTAGATGAATATAGCCTTAGATAGTTGGACAAAGAGGGATGTGAACGTGCTGAAAGCATTTGGAATATTGCTGATTGTGCTTCACAACTTTTTGCATCTGACTAATGATGTTGGAGAAAATGAGATGTATTTTCAGTCTCTTACGGTTTATAAATTTATGGATAGTATTGCTAGTCAGCCTTCTGCGGCATGGTCTTATATCCTTTCATTTTTGGGGCACTATGGTGTGCAGATATTTATTTTTTGTACAGGATATGGTCTGGCTAAATCCTTTGCAAATAAGAGTTTGACGGAATATCCTAAATATTTTTTGAAGAAAATTGCCTTATTATATGTGTTAATGATTATAGGGCTT
>JASLEN010000400.1 GCA_030151105.1 Dysgonomonas sp. | reverse complement strand
AAAAGGGGTTAAGCTGGCGGGATTTGGCGTTCAGTTGTCCGTTTATGGCGGTCTGCAAATTGCTCATTTATTAATAGTTAGTAATAATTTTGTAACATTAAAAAATGAGTTTATGAAAAGTACATTTAAAATTATCTTCTATCTAAAGAGAGATAAAGTAAAACAAAATGGAAAAGCTCCTATCTTTTGTCGAATCACGATTGATAAGGCAGCAACGCGCTTTAGTCCTAAAGCTGAAATTGACCCTAAATTATGGAACATAGATTTCGCCAGAGCCAATGGTAAATCTAAAGAAGCAGTGGATATCAATCGAATTATTGATAATACTTCTGCTTCCTTGCATGCCATTTATCGTAAAATATTGGATAAAGACAATTATGTAACTGCCGAAAAAGTAAAAAACTCCTACTTGGGATTGTCTACCGATTCTACAACACTTCTACAGTTGTATCAGCAACACAATGACGACATGGCTCAAGCGGTAGGTATAACTGTCGCAAAAGCTACTTTACAGAAGTATCAAGTTACTTATAAACGTCTTGAGGAGTTTATGAAGGCACGATATAAAATATCCGACATCAACCTCAAAGAAATTGACCATCGCTTTGTTACTGACTTTGAGCTATTCTTGCGCACAGTCTCCAAGTGTAATGTAAATACCACTTACAAGTATATGCGATTCTTTAAGAAAATAGTCATCATGGCTCGTAACAATGGCTGGATATTGACTGACCCATTCGGGAATTACAAGATTCGTTACGAGAAGGTGGATAGAGGTTATCTGACCGACGATGAATTGCAACTGATGATAGATAAAGACTATGGTACTGAAAGATTGGAGCAAGTGAGAGATATATTTATTTTCAGTTGCTACACTGGACTTGCCTATGTGGATGTTAGTCAGCTGACCTATGATGATATTCGTGAAAGCTTTGACAAGAATCTCTGGATAATGACAAAGCGAGAGAAAACGAATATTGATGTAAATGTACCTCTTTTGGATATTCCTAGAGCATTGATTGAGAAGTATAGAGGCAAGATGCCAAACAAGAAAGTATTGCCAGTAATCAGCAATCAAAAGATGAATGCTTATTTGAAGGAAATTGCATCTGTATGTGGTATAGAGAAGAATCTGACCTTTCATGTCGCGCGCCACACGTTTGCCACGACCATTACATTGTCCAAGGGAGTTCCCATAGAATCTGTATCTAAAATGCTAGGACACACTAATATTCAGACTACTCAAATCTACGCTCGTATAACGAATGAGAAGATTAGCAACGATATGGCTAAACTAGCAAGTCAGCTCAAGAAAAACAATCTTAAAGAAGCAAAATAATGGAACAGCAAATCATACAAAACAAAATAGTTGAATTGAGAGGTATGCGAGTTATGTTAGATTACGATTTAGCTGAACTTTATCAAGTGGAAACTAAAAATCTGAAGAGATCAGTAAGACGAAATCTTGAGCGTTTCCCTGATGATTTCATGTTTGAATTAACGAAAAATGAGTATGATTCTTTAAGGTGCAATTTTGGCACCTTAGAGAATATAGGTAGAGGACAACATTCAAAATACTTGCCATTTGCCTTCACAGAACAAGGTGTGGCGATGTTGTCATCAGTTCTCAATAGCAAGCTTGCAATACAAATAAACATCAATATAATGAGAGCTTTTGTAGCTATTAGAAATCACCTCATTCAACAGTCTGCAACTTCAGTTGAGATTGAAAAACTTTGGAGTCATGTGAAATCACTAGAAGAACAAACTGAAGAAAATCTAAAGACTGTAAACGATTTGAGCGATGATACTCAGAATACTTTCGATGAAATTTATATAGCGTTGTCAGAGTTGGCTAAGAAACAACAAGTCATTAATACTAAACCTCGAAAGAGGGTCGGATATGTACAAGGTGAAGAGGGAGAACATTGAGTTCTCCTTTTGTAGGCTATTACTTTCAAAAAACATTTACAACTAATACAGCTAGAACAGTTGGTGCTATACCAACTAGCAGCAGTATCCAACACTTGTATAAAGTAAAAACACTCAATAAGCGAATATGAATACAATGCCACACCCCTGACCAAATAACATAGGCGATTTTTACTTGTAAAGTTTTCAATGAAAGGCTTTACAAGTAAAATGCTATTATATATATAATACTTGTAAGAATGAATTTGGTAGATTGTTCAGACCCTTGAGTAGTGAAGTTCGCTCTATTTTATTCAAAAAAGATTGCAAATCCACTCATCGCTAGCAAAATTGTAATAGGATTTGTTATATTCGTGTAATAACAAATATAAATAAAATGAACAAATTTTATTTATTCACTGCGAAACTTGAGCTTAACTTGTTAATGCTATAAGTGCTCATTCGATAATATTTATTTCAGCTAATCATTCCAATACAAATTATGAATAAAATCTATGTTTTTTTGATTATACTATCTTCTTGCTTGTGTTTTTCTTGTAAGTCTAAAAATATAGCATACGATAACTCTGTCAAAGAAGCAATCAACAAATACAAAATAAAATATTTAGTGTATAGTGACGAAACAATTTATTCCTTTAAACACTACAAATCTGGAGTCAATTATGGAGCTCTTAATCAGGCAGTGATCACAAACGAGATTTGGCCATTAAAGTATTGTAGCCCTAGGTCTTTAGGAAATGTCAATCGAGTAAAAGAAAGACAAAATTGGCATTTGACAGAAAAAAATGATATAGACAATGATATAGTGTTATTCAACAAGTATAATGATTACATTATCTCTAAATTAGACAGTTGTCTCAAATACAGATAAGATATTCGTTTTAAGATAGAATTTTAGTCTCTTATTTGCATTGTCGTAAAAGAGTTATCTCCCATGAGATAACTCTTTTTTTGATGGTGAAATTTATTTATCAATAACTAGAAGTTCGTTTTTATCATCAGAAATTAAGCTAATAAATCTCTCATACTCTCTCAGCACATCAGCAATAACCTCGTCCTTTGTCATATATTGTATTGGATTTCCTTTACGTCCATCATTGAAATAAGTAATAGGAATATATGCTATATCAGAATCGATCTCAATATTAGGAGTATTATCATCTTCCAACATGTAATCAGAGATTGTTTGTGCCTCGGCTACTACTCCATATCTAAAGTTCCTAATTTTGTCATGCCTTATAAACAGTTCTATTGACAAAGGTGTATTTCTTCCTTTTATAATTTCAGCATCAATATCATTTTTTGCCAACTCTTCTTGTAATTCAATAAATGCAGGCTCAACAGTTGAATGTAGAAACTCTTTAATATCTTTCTTTTGCGAAAATGTTAATATTCTATGCAGGCGTTCTTTCCATAATTTCCCATCCCATGCGATACTCCCATAGGGCAACTCAGAGTTGTGAAATAAATGATCTATTTGCAGAGCTTTCCACAGCGAATAACATAAAAGCAACATGCTAAGACCGAATGGAAGAGCTGATATTAAAGTCATAGTCTGCAATGAGCTTAATCCTCCAGAGCGAAGTAAGGTTAAAGAAAGTATAATGAGAAGTGCACCCCAGAAGATATTTTGCCATTTAGGCGAATTTCTCTTGTCTCCAGAGGCTATGCTATTCATCACCAATATACCAGAGTCCGCTGACGTTACAAAGAACACACCAATCATCAATATTGCTATAATATTTAGTAGACTTGTAAATGGAAAATACTCGAAAAACTTAAAAAGAAGAGTATCAGGGTCGTCAGCCAACAAACTTAAAGCTCCATTTGCCACAAATTTATCTAACCAAACACCACTACTACCAAAAACAGTCATCCATAGAAAATTAAAAAGAGAAGGTACTAGGAGTACAGCCATTATAAATTCTCTGATAGTACGGCCTTTAGAGATGCGAGCTATAAATAATCCAACAAAAGGAGACCAAGAAATCCACCAAGCCCAATACATTATTGTCCATCCTGAGAACCAGTCTTGTCCTTCTGCCTCGTAAGCAAATGTGTTGAATGTCAAATTTGTTAGATTACTGATATAATATCCAATGCCTTCACTAAAAGTACTCAGTATATATATTGTAGGGCCCATTACAAGAATAAAGAGCATCAAAATTACAGCTAGAGATAGATTCAGTTCACTCAACCTTTTAACACCTTTGTCTACTCCTGTGAATGCTGATGTTATTGCAATCATCATAACTACTATAACAATAATGGCTTGAAAAGTAAAACTAGTTTCAGGAACTACTCCAATACTCTTTAATCCAGCATTTAATTGCACTACTCCAAAACCTAGAGTGGTAGCGATTCCGAAAAATGTACTGCATAAAGCAAAAGTATCGATAGTATTTCCTATCGGCCCATAAATTTTGTCTTTAAGAATTGGATATAAGCCGCTTCGTATGGCTAAAGGAAGTTTATAACGGTAAGCAAAGTAAGCTAATATGAGTCCGATAGTAGCGTAAATAGCCCATGCATGTATTCCCCAATGAAAGAATGTCGACAGTTGTGCTTCTTTGGCTCGTTGTGCTGTATCTGCAAGTGCAGGGCTAGCGTAGTGAGACATCGTTTCAGCAACTCCAAAATACATAAGACCAATTCCCATACCTGCTGCAAAAAGCATGGCAATCCATGAAAAAAAGTTATACTTGGGTCTTGAATTATCCGATCCTAATCTAATATTGCCAAGCTTGCTAAGGGCAATTATTACAAGAAATAAAACAAACAAGGTTACTAGCA
>JASLEN010000387.1 GCA_030151105.1 Dysgonomonas sp. | reverse complement strand
AGTTACATAGCCCACATAAGTCTGAATAGTATCGGACAATGTATAATCAAGGCTTTGTTGTTTGGTATAAGTTGTCATACCTCCCACAGCCACAAATAACAAAACAGCACCTACTGCAAACAACCATCGTTGCGAAAACTTCTTAGCCCATTTTGTCCCAAAAGAAAGGAGCACAATTGCGCTTCCTAACAAAGCTGCAACTATACTCCATCTTATATCGCTCCCAAAATATTGAAGCACTATGCCCACAATCAGAGGCAATAGCACTAACAAAAATGGGGTTTGAGCAATTGGGCTATACATACCCTTGATTTGCCGATTATGCGTTCTTCAATTTTGCAATCATTTCCGTAGGATTAGCATCAGCAAATACTGCACTGCCTGCCACTAGCACATCTGCACCAGCATCTACAAGCGTACGCACATTGTTTATATTCACTCCTCCATCCACTTCAATTAGTGTAGATAGATTTTTACGAAGTATCATTTCTTTCAACTCCGAAATCTTTTTCAGAGAGTTCTGAATAAATTTCTGACCTCCAAATCCTGGATTAACAGACATCAATAACACCATATCCACATCCATTATAATATCCTCCAAAAGCGAAATCGGAGTATGTGGGTTGAGTGTCACTCCAGCCTTCATTCCCGCTTCGTGAATAGCTCCCACAGTGCGATGCAAATGTGGTGATGCTTCATAATGTACGGTCATCATATAAGCTCCAGCATCTTTCACTTCTTGAATATATTTTTCGGGCTGCACTATCATCAAATGCACATCCAAGGGCTTGGTAGCAACCTTACTCACCGCCTTTATGATTGGAAATCCAAACGAAATATTTGGCACAAACGAGCCATCCATCACATCGCAATGTATCCAGTCGGCTTCGCTATTATTTATCATTTCTATATCTTTCCCCAGATTCAAAAAATCAGCAGAAAGAATTGATGGGGCTATTTTATGACTCATATTGTATTCTTAAATTGGTTTGCTAACAAAAATAGCAAAACCCTCAGGCTTAAAAAAGAAAAAGGTATAAAACTATAAATGCTTTATACCTTTTCCGTGACTTTTACTAATTTACACAAATCCCCGAAAGGGCGCTTGGTAATCTTTTTTCTACATAGTAGCTTCGTGCAAATTGCTTAATGAAATCTAATGTTTCGGCAGAAGGTGCGACAACCTCCTTGTTTTGCAAATCTTTGCACAATCTTGGAGTAATGTTTTTTTTCATTGGCTATCATCCATTATTGTGATTGTTATATATCTAGAACGATAGCACAAAATTTATATTGTATCCAATATTACATTTAACTATTATCTTCAAAAAGCATCCATTATTGTGAACTTGCCCTCTGCCGACTGATAGCTATCTATCATAGGCACGAGCCGCCTAAAATGCTCTGTTTTGCAATGAGTTTCTAGCGCCTTCATATCTGGCCATTCTTCGATAAAGATAAAATGTCCTTCATCCTCCTGATCTCTATATAAATTATATTCTATACAAAGAGGCTCTTGCTTCGTTTTCTCTACAAGTTCCTGATAGAGAGGCAACACCTTTTCGATGTGCTCTGGCTTAATAAAATCTTCGGCTATTACTTTTATCATTTCTTGTAAATAATCAACTCATTCTACCCTTATAATCCTCATAATCAAACTCTCTATACATTTCGAGGGTATTGTATTTTGTCCACATTGCCATTGCAGGATGCGCCACTCCGTTGAACATCGTTGTTTTCACAGTAGTGTAATGCAACATATCTTCGAATATAATAAGATCACCTATTTTCAATGGTTTATCAAATGACCAATCGCCAATAAAATCGCCACTTAAACAGCTCGAACCTCCCATTCTATATGTTGGCAAGCCCTCCACTGGCTCATGATGCGCTCCTCTGATGCGTGGTTTGTAAGGCATCTCCAGACAGTCTGGCATATGACAAGCAAATGACACATTCAAAATCGCAGTCTTAATTCCTCTATTTTCCACAACATCTACCACCTTAGATACAAGTGTACCTGTTTCCCAAGCAAAAGCACTACCTGGCTCAAGTATCAACTCTAGATGTGGATATTTCTTTTTGAAATCTTGCAATATCGTAATCAAGTGCTCCACATCATAACCCTTGCGAGTCATAAGGTGTCCACCTCCCATATTCAACCATTTTATTTGAGTCAAAAGATGTCCAAACTTACGATCAACCTCATTCAATGTTTTTTCCAAATCGTAAGACGAAGATTCACAAAGTGTATGAAAATGTAGCCCCTCAATTCCCTCAGGTAGTGTATCTCCCAAATCTTCAATCACCACTCCAAATCTAGAACCTGGCATGGCAGGATTGTACAATTCTGTTTCCACTTCAGAAAACTCAGGATTGATGCGGATACCACACGATACTTTCTTACGAGACTTGGTAGTTTCGGGGTAGAACTTCTCTAACTGAGTTAATGAATTGAAAACGATGTGACTACTATATCTTATAAATTGAGAAAAATTCTCTTCGGTATAAGCTGGACAAAAAGTATGAGCAGGGCTACCCATTTCTTCATAAGCCAATTGTGCTTCAAAAACAGAGCTAGCTGTAGAATACGGCACATACTCTCTAATGATTGGAAATGCTTTCCACATTGAAAAGGCCTTGAATGCTAGGATAATTTCTACACCAGCACGCTCCTTGACAGAACGAATAAGCTCCAAATTTTTTCTGAGCAGGTCTTCTTCCATGAGATAACATGGCGAAGGAATTTTATTAAAATCAATCATTTTCAATAACAAGATTAATATATGAATATAGACTGCAAAGGTCGCTATTTTTCCTCAAATGATTAAACATTTTAGTATTTTTACGGAATAACGTATTACAAATGAAAATATATAATTTACCACATATAAATACTGAGACCGAAACGGTTATTTTGGCGAATGGAAAATTCCCAAGAAATCCTATTCCGCTCTCCATATTAGATAATTGCAAACACCTCATTTCATGCGATGGTGCTACCAACAAACTGGTAGCTAGCAACCGCACACCACATGCTATAGTGGGAGATTGCGACTCGCTGAGTGCTGACAACAAGGAAAAATTCTCTGATATAATCCACAGATTTGCCGATCAAGAAACCAATGACTTGACCAAAGCCGTCAATTTTAGCGTCGCTAATGGTTGGAAAAATATTACCATTCTAGGAGCAACTGGCGAGCGTGAAGATCATACCATTGCCAATATCAGCCTATTGTGCGAATATATGCCTTTGGCTAATGTGAAGATGGTGACAGACTATGGAGTGTTTGTAGCTATCAACAAAACAAGCACTTTTGAGAGTTACAAGGGGCAACAAATTTCTTTATTTTGTCTCGACAAACTTCCCATTTCAGCTAAGAATTTAGTCTATAAAATAGAGAATCAAGTTTATGACAGATGGTGGCAAGCCACATTGAATGAGTCGCAAGGTGACGAGTTTATTGTAGAAACAGAGGGCTTAGTTATCGTTTACAGATTGTTTTAAGGTCTCAGACCTATTCATTATCCATCCTAAGATAGTGTTCACAGATAGTTGAACTTGGAAAAAAGACATTAAATATCAACTTATACTAAGAAAGCAACCACATCTAGTAGTTGCTTTCTTCTTTCTATATCTCAAAATTTTCAATTTCCTTGCGCTTTAAATGCCATTGCATAGAAATGAATTTGCTTAATCATAGACACCAATCCATTGGAACGAGTTGGCGACAAATGCTCTTTCAAACCTATCTTGTCTATAAAGTAAAGATCAGCTCCCAATATCTCGTCAGGAGTCTTGTTCGATAACACTTTCAAAAGTAAAGCTATTATCCCTTTCACAATCACAGCATCACTCTCTGCCTCAAATACGACCTTACCATCTTTCATCTCAGCAGATAGCCATACACGGCTCTGACAGCCTACAATCAAGTTTTCTTCTACTTTATACTTAGGATCTAATTCTCCCAAAGAATTTCCTAAATCAATCAGCAACGCATAACGATCCATCCAATCGTCAAAAAGTGAAAATTCTTCTATTATTTCGTCTTGTATCTCATTAATTGTCATCCCTTTTTACTCTCCTTTTTCTTTATAAATAACCTCCATTACTGTTTGTCCTACAACGCCTAGAGTCTTACTATCAATCACATCCATATTATCTTTGTGCGTATGCCAATAATGTCCAAACCCAAAATCATTTTTCTCATCCAATTGGATAATATCAATACTTGGAATATGTCTCAACTGGTTTACATAAAGGTGATCGTCTGTTACTCCGCCCTCACTTCTATTCAAGAAATAATTGCTATAACCTAACTGATTAGCTGTTCCCCATACTTTTCCAACAATGCTTTCAGCAAAATGTAGCGAATAACCC
>JASLEN010000334.1 GCA_030151105.1 Dysgonomonas sp. | reverse complement strand
AATTCGCACCATGAATAGTAGAAAAAATCTTAAAAAAGAGATAAGGAAAGCTTTTAACGGATTATATCGTGATCTTGTTTTCTATGAGGCATTTGCAGTAGATGCAAATCAAGATGCAGCACGAGCAATAATAGAGAAAGCTGTGGCTGCTGAAGAAGAATTGATCAAACGAGTGAGCACCAATGAGGGCAAACATGTAAAAGGCAGAGTGAAAATGTATTTCAATAAACTCCGACAAGACTTTGCAACTCAAGTAACCCAGTTGGCAAAAGAAATAGCACTATTGTAAGTAGATGAAAAGCATTTGCAAATTTATATTGAAGCTTTTTGGATGGTCTATCAAATCGGATGTTGATTTTCCTCAAAAATGCGTCATCTGTGTAGCACCACACACTAGCAACTGGGATCTTCCCATAGGACTATTGGTATATACCTCACTTGGACAAAGAGCCTCATTCCTCATCAAAAAGGATTGGTTCTTTTTTCCAATGAATCTTCTATTCAACTTACTAGGAGGAATTCCTGTAGATAGATCTAAGAAGATGTCACTCACTGATCAAATAACCGAAGTATTTAACTCTAGAGAGAAATTCCAGCTAGCCATCACGCCCGAAGGGACTCGCAAGCCCAATCCAGAGTGGAAGATGGGATTCTACTATATGGCTCTCTCAGCCAATGTGCCCATCCTAGTGGCATCATTTGATTACAAAATCAAACAAGTTGAGTTTCACAAGATCCTGATTCCATCTGGAGACTTGGAAGCAGACTTGGTTATCATAAAAGACTGCTACAAGAATGTGACAGCCAAAATACCTGAAAACTTCATACTTTAATTTCTCACTTAATAATATTTACAACTTTATGAATCAACTATTAAAACTAATAATTGCTACATCTATCCTATCTCTAGGATTTTTTGCGCAAAGCTGCTCCTCATCCAAATCTATTGAGGTGAAAGACCTTAGTGGCTACTGGACACTAAAAAGTCTAAAAGGAGAAGCTGCTAATGAAGCTTTTACAGGGAGCATCCCTAGTCTAGAATTTAATCTAGAAGAAAGTCTTATTTCAGGATCGGGAGGATGCAACAGATACTCTGGAGGATTTACGCTTGAAGGAACAACTTTCAAGGCGACCAAACTAGCATCTACAATGAGACTTTGTATGGAAGCCAACAAGGAAGACTTGTTCATCAACACACTGTCAACAGAAGAGGGGCTACAAGCTTCTATCGAAAAAGAGGTTTTGACATTCAAGGCAGATGACAAAGTAGTGCTTGAATTCAAAAAAGGGGAAGCTCCTAAAGCCGTAAGCCGTCCAGCTACAGCTCAAGACTTGGTCGGATCGTGGAAACTGACTACAATGGTAGGAGAAAATGCAACTTCTACATTTCAACAAGATGCACCTACACTTGTATATGCAGAAGGTGGTGCTGTTAGTGGAAATGCTGGTTGCAACAACTACAGGAGTAATGCAACTTGGGAAGGAAGCACAATCAGCTTTGGTCCTATGATGTCAACCAAAATGGCTTGCCCTCAGTTGGATGTTGAACAAACATTCTCGAGCCTACTTGCTAAGCCTTTGCAAGCAAGTATCAGTGGCGACAAACTACTACTTTCGCAAGATGGAAAAGTAGTTCTAGAATTCTTGAAAGACTTGAACTAAGGCTAGATAGAAATATCATATAACAGAGAGAGGTTGCAGCTTAGACGAAAAATTGCAACCTCTCTTTTATTTTAATTTTACAGACCTTGTATTGTAACAATATTATTGCTAGTTTCGTCTTAGTAAATAGTAAGGAATCAAATATATTTGAATGAATACTGAAATATTCAAAGAAACATTTATTCCCTATCATCAAAAATTGTATAGAGTAGCCTTTCGTATCTTAAAAGATGAAGGAAATGCTGAAGACATAGTCCAAGAAACATATATCAAGCTATGGAACAAGCGCCACGAGATGCAGGGCATAGAAAACACAGAGGCATACGCTATTATCATATTGAGAAATACGTGCTTGGATTTTCTAAGAAAAAAGAAAAATTATCTTTCTGACTTTGAATTCGATGTTGAAGAAAATACTTCTTTGATGCACGAAGTAGAAGTACGAGATGAGATAGAACATGTGAGAGGCCTAGTGCATTGCTTGCCAGACCAACAAAGATTGGTAATGCAGCTCAAACATTGGGATGATTATACTGATGATGAAATAGAGGAAATAACGGGAATGAGCAAAGTAAACATCAGAGTTACACTCTCTCGTGCTAGAAAAACTATTAGAGAACAATTTTCTAAAATAAAACAGCAATGAAAATGAATGAAATTAATAAGCTAATCGAGTCTTTTTACGATGGCACTATAAGCCAGAGTGAAGAGTTGCTGTTATTCAATTATTTCAACAGCAACGATGTCTTAGATGAACATCTTGATGAAAAAGAGCTGTTTCTGCAACTAGTAAAACATGATACTCCTCAGATAGAAGTACCAAGCCATTTAGAAGCAAACCTCAATCGTTTGATTGATAATCTGGCTGTGCAAGAAACTCCCAAAACTTCACTAAGAAAACATCTTAGGCTATGGAGCGGAGTAGCTGCAAGCGTAGCTATTATTATATCGGTAGGTATCTATGTAAA